>JAWOIR010000124.1:0-6061 GCA_046484545.1 Anaerolineales bacterium | reverse complement strand
ACCCTGATGCGCTGATTGGCATCGGCGGTCTTGCGGCCAATTTCTGCCTGGGCCATTTCCTCGGCCACCCTAACCTCGCGTTCACGCACGGCCTGGGCTTCACCGATTGCGCCAATCTTGTCTTGCTCGGCCACATCCACTTTGGCGCGGTTAATCGCCTCCGAAGCGGCTTTCTTACCGATGCTGGCGATGTAATCCGATTCGTCGGTGATGTCGGTGATATTGACGTTGATAAGGTGTAAGCCAATCTTGTTCAGTTCCGGCTCGACGTTATGGCGAATCGCCTCCAGGAAACTTTCACGGTCCTGGTTAATTTGCTCAATGGTCAGTGAAGCCACCGTCAGACGCAGCTGGCCGAAGATAATCTCTTTACACATATCTTCGATTTTGTCTTGCGTCAGGTGCAGGATACGCTCGGCGGCATTGGTCATAATATCAGGAGCCGTGCTGACGCCAACCGTAAACGTGCTTGGCACGTGAATACGAATATTTTGCAGCGAAAGCGCATTTTCAAGCGGAATGTTAATGGTGATTGGCGTCAGGCTCAGATAAGAGTAATCCTGTATCAGCGGCCAGACAAAAGAACCGCCGCCGTGCATCGTGCGGCTTGAGCGGCCTTTTTCCACCCGGCCATAAATCACCAAGACCTTGTCAGATGGACAACGCTTGTAACGACTGGCCAAAAATATGGTCGTAAAAAACAACAGAATAGCAAACGCAAAAATTGCAGCAAGTCCAAAACCTAAGGAATCCATATCTTATCTCTCCATTCTATATCAAGACTTTTCAACAATCAAAGTCTTGTGGTCGGCGACATCTACAACAACGATTTTTTCGCCGGTCATAATTTTCTGGTCGTCTTTCGACATTGCGTCAAAAATTTTCAAGGCCCCTTGAACTGACAACTGTACCTGCCCGGTTCCCTGGGCTGGAATATTTAAATACACAGAACCATGCACCCCGATGGCATTTTTGATATCAACCGTACCGTCAGAGTCCAGGAGTTTCATCTTTGAAAAAATAAGGCTGAGTATCCAAACAGTAAAACCGCCAGCCGCAAGTCCGCCCAAAATGGACAGAAATATTGACGATTCAGCAGCCAACAGCGCCAAACCCACCAGCCCGAACATCATGAAAAACGCTGTCAGACCTTGCACTGAAAGCAAATTAAAACTGGCGTCTGTGCCGAAGCCGTCTCCAGCATCCATGTCTGCGCCCATATCGGCGCTAAAGCCAGTAAACAGCATGACCGTGCGCAGGATGAAAACCGTCCCACCCAGGATGGCTGAAATCCAAAAAACAATCTCAATCACTGAAAGTTCGCTTATGACAAACCTTTCAACTTGGTAGCCAAGTCGTCATCTCCCGGCTCGACCATCACCGAACCATCCGGGAAGACAATCGTCGGCACTGAACGCTTGCCGTTGTTGAGTTGGGTAATAAAAGCCTCCGCCTGGGCATCGGCGTCAACATCAATATCTTCATAAGACGTGCCCACCTCAGCAAAAACACGCCGCGCGCGACGGCAATCGCCGCACCAGGAAACACCATACATAATAATTTTACCGGGGTTGATGGAATAAAGATCAGAATTCATTTAAGGTAGCGACTCCAGTTTGATGGCAAGGCTTTCATTCGAGGGTTCAATCATAATTGTGCCATCTGGAAAGATGACGGTCGGAATCTTAATCCGCTTGGTCAACTTCTCGACAAACAGAAAGGCATCATTATCCTTACCAATATCGACAAGTTGATAGGCAACTTTTTTATCTTCAAGCAGTTGCTTTGCTCGCCTGCAATCCGGACACCAATTGGCGCTGAACACAGTGATAACTTCCGGAAAATTACTATATTTTTCGCTCATGAATGCGTTCTCCCTGCCCCAAATTATACCTGAAACACCGGCCACAAACATCCATGTTATCATGGCTCTTTGAGAGTTCCCGTGATAAGTCCCCGCATTTTCGCGAAAGGAAAACTCCGATGAAAAAGACGCTTGTCCCCTTCGTAATTCTGCTCCTGGCCGCCTTAGCCTGCAGCCTGCCCGTCCCCGGCGCGACCATCACCCCCGTTTCGCCCGACGACCGGATAACCGAACCCCCGCCAACATCCCCACCCGACCCTGACCCCGCGCCACCCGACCCCGAACCGGTACCCGCTGTCTTAACAGTCGTCTACGCCCGGGCCGGCAACATCACTCTGTGGCATGAAGGAAGCGCTCCCCAACCCCTGACCAGCACCGGGCTCGACAACTTCCCGCGAATCAGCGACGACGGCCAGATGATTGCCTTCCTGCGCGATAACGAACTGTACGCCATCCGCGCCGACGGCAGCGACGAACGCCTGCTCGTCAGCCTGGAATACCTCAATAGTTTCCAGCCCGCCGATGCCCTGAACGTTGAAATCCACTCCTTCGATTTCCGGACAAACAGCCATGAAATCTTCTTCGACCTGGTCGGCGACTTCGATGCATTCTGGATTCCGGTCAACGACCTGCACCGCGTGGACGCGCAGACCGGCGAAACGGGCCTCCTGCTTGCCTCCGGCAGCGGCGGTGAGTGGACCTTCTCACCCGATGGTCAGCGCTTTGCTCTCGCCCAGGCCGAGGCGATTCGCATCTTCAACCACGATGGCTCCGGCGGCCAGGAAGTCCTGAACTTCCCCTTCGTCTCCACCTACAGCGAATGGGTTTACTACCCGCAAGTTGTCTGGGTAAATGATTCGAGCGGATTCTACACCGTCATCCCCGCATCCCAAAGCCTTGATAACCCAACTGAAACCAGCAAATACTATTTCATCTCACTGGCTGAAGGCTCCGCTCTGCTGACCGAATTCATCAGCGCGCCGCTCAACTTTCCGCATATATCACCGAATGGCCTGCAGGTGGCCTACGTCAGCGAAGTGCCTGGGGCGCAACATCTGCTCATCTACGACGCTGTTGAAGACACTACCTACTTCATCGCTGGAAGTGAGTATCTGAGCATCATGAACTGGAATCCAGATTCACAACGCCTTGCCTTCCAGGCCGATGACCCGCTCAACCCAGTTTTGCAGGCATCTGATGGCACTGGCGACCCGGTTCTGCTCAGCGACACCCGCCGATTCTTCATCATGCGCTGGGTCTCCGAAAGCCGTTTTCTCTTCCTGAATGATGAAGAGCTGCGCATCCGCGAACTGCCAGGGGCCAGCGTGCTGATTGACAGCAGCGTCAGCGCATATGATTTTGTATTGCCGTAGTGCAAGCACTACAACCCTTGACTCTCCCCTTGCTGGAGGTTGTATGATGCGTATGAACAGGAGAACAGAAACATGATCCGGATTGGTGAGTTCTCACGCATCAGCAAAGTCTCGATAAAGACCTTGCGCTTCTATGACGAAGCCGGTTTGCTGCATCCCGCCCGGGTGGATGACTTTACCGGCTACCGTTACTACACCTTCAGCCAGTTGGCCTGCCTGCATCGCATCCTGGCGCTCAAAGAGATGGGATTCCCGCTCGAGCAGATTGGCCGTCTGCTCGGCGACGACCTGTCGGCAGAGCAGCTGCGCGGCATGTTAAAAGCCCGTCGCAGCGAGATTCAGGCCCGGCTGGAGGATGAAATGGCGCGGCTTGCCCGTGTGGAAGCCCGCCTGCGTATCCTCGAAAAGGAGAATCAAATGAGTCAAGTGGAAGTTGTCATCAAAACGGTCGAGCCGCTGACCATCGCCTCAGTGCGCGACGTTATCCCAACCTACAGCGAGCAAGGACACCTGTGGCGCGACCTGGAAGGCTATCTCGCCATGCAGCGCGTCCGCCCAAGTGGGCCATGCTTCACCATGTACCACGATGAAGAATATCGCGAGCGCGACGTGGACGCCGAGGTTTGCGAACCGGTTGCGCCCGGCCTGAGTGAATCGAAGCGTGTACGCGTGCGCAGCCTGCCCGGCGCACAAATGGCCTCCGCCATCCATCGCGGGCCGTATCAGACCTTGAACGAGACCATCCAGGAGATTGTGAAATGGATTGAGAGTAATGGCTATCGCATCACCGGCCCGGAGCGTGAACTTTACCTCGTCCCGGCCCGCAATGGCAGCCAGACCGACCCTGACACAGTCACCGAGGTGCAGTTTCCGGTTGAGAAAGCCTCGACTCTCTGATATTAGCCGCAAAATTCGGAGACTTATCACGGGAATTCCCAAAGAGTAAAGCCCTCATTGCCCCGTCCAGTGAGGGCTTTTTATTGTAAAATAGCCCTATGCACAAAAACCTGCGAATATTATTTCTCGCCTCCGAAGCCGACCCGTTTGTCAAGGTCGGCGGACTGGGCGATGTGGCCGGGTCACTACCTTATGCCATGCGTGCCCTGCGTGGTCACAACCCGGATGTGCGCCTGGTGCTGCCCTTTCACTCCACCATCCGCGGCGAAGGGCTGACGCTCAGCCGCGAAACCGTCTTCAGCCTCAATCGCGATGGGCAGGAAATCCCTGCCCAGGTTTTCCGCACCGACATCAAGGGCCTGCCGGTTTACCTGATTTCAGGCGCGCCGATTACAGGCTCGCAAAAAGTCTACGACCCCAACCCCTACGCCGACGGCGAAAAATACACCTTCTTCCCGCTGGCCGCTCTCGAAATGGTGCGCCGCTTCGACTGGCGTCCCGACATCGTCCACGCCAACGACTGGCACACCGCCGCCGCCGTCTACCAGGTGCGCCGTATGCAGGATGACCCCTTCTGGAACGGCGTCAAGACCGTCTTCTCGGTTCATAACCTGGGATACATGGGCGCGGAAGCCGAAAACGCCCTGCTGGCCTACGGCCTGCCGCCCATCCCCGAACCGCTTTACCCCGAATGGGCCTGCCGCCAGCCCCTGCCGCAAGCCCTGTGGGCCGCCGACGAAATCGTGGCTGTCTCGCCTTCCTACGCCCAGGAAATCCAGACCCCCGAATACGGTTACGGACTCGAACCCTTCCTGCAAACCCGCCGCGAGACCGTCACCGGCATCGTCAACGGCATTGACTACCGTCTGTGGGACCCTTCCCGCGACGAGGCCCTCGAACAAAAATTCTCCGCCGACGACCTGTCAGCCCGCGCCGCCAACAAATCCGCGCTGAAAGCCCAGTTCAACCTGAACATGAGCGAAGATGCCCCTCTGCTCGCCATGATTACGCGCATGGACTACCAAAAAGGCGTCGATATTGCCCTGGGCGCGTTGCGCCAAATCACCGACCTGCCCTGGCAGGCCGTCCTGCTCGGAACCGGCAACGCAGAACTCGAATGGCAGGCCCGCCAACTTGAAGCCGACTTCCCCAACCGCATCGCCGCCATCATCCGCTTCGACGCCAAACTCTCGCGCCAGATTTACGCCGCCGCCGATATGCTGCTGATGCCCTCGCGCTACGAACCCTGCGGCCTGGCCCAGATGATAGCCATGCGCTACGGGGCCATCCCGGTCGCCCGCGCCACCGGCGGCCTGCGCGACACCATCGCCGACGGACGCACCGGCTTCCTGTTCGCCGATTCATCCCCCAACGTGATGGCCGCCACCCTGCGCCGCGCCCTGAAAGCCTTTGAAAAACGCTCCAAATGGGAAGAAATGCAGCGCAAAGCCATGTTCGAAGATTTCTCCTGGGAAAAATCAGCACTTCAGTATGCTGAGTTGTATCACCAGTTGGTTGATTAGAATATTTGTCATTTCGAACTACGTGGTGGTGGCATCGTCCCGCTTGGAAGAATTTCCGATTTTTGGTGTGCGCAGCGGGCGTACGCCCGCTGCGCACACCAAAAATCGGGTTCCTTCAAAATATTCGTAATCTACTGACAATATATCATTGCACAAATTTTCAATCTCCCCGAGGCACTTATGACATTCACCCGCTCCTCCGGCATCCTGCTACATCCCACCTCCTTCCATCGGGACCTCAAGGCCGACATTGTTCGCTGGCTGGCGATCTTCACCGTCGGCGTCCTGGCGCTGGAGACGCTCATGCTGGGCTCGGAGATACTCACCGTCCTCTACGGCGGAATCTCGCACGAAACGCACGCCTGGCTGGCGACCGTCCGCGGGCCGTACGCGGTGGTCTTCTG
>JAWOIR010000090.1:0-4422 GCA_046484545.1 Anaerolineales bacterium | reverse complement strand
CTGGGCGCATTCATCCTGTACGCCTTCTCGCAGAGCTGGTTCTTCCCGGCCCCCTTCCCCGAAAACTGGACAACCGCCGCCTTCGCGCGCGTCCTGAACGACCCGCGCACCTTGAGCGGGTTGCGCGACAGCCTTCTCATCGCCGCCGCCGTCAGCCTGCTTTCGCTGGTCGTCGGTTTCCCGGCGGCGCGCGCCCTCGGCCTGCGTCAATTTCGCGGGCGGAAAATTGCCTGGCTATTACTATACCTGCCGACCGTCGTCCCGCCGCTGGCGATTGGCATGGGGCTGAACATCCTGTTTCTGCAAATCGGACTGGCTGGAACCCTGCATGGCGTCATCCTGGCGCACCTCGTCCCGACCTTGCCGTATGTCGTTTTCACCCTGGCTGGCGCCTTCGCCCGTTACGATGAAGCCTACGAATTCCAGGCCTGGGTACTCGGCGCGGGTGCCTGGCGTACCCTGTTCAGCGTCACGCTGCCAATGATTGCCCCCAGTTTGGCCGTCGCCGCCCTGTTTGCCTTCCTCATCTCATGGAGTCAGTACCTGTTGACCCTGCTGATTGGCTCCGGACGTATCCTCACCCTGCCGGTACTGTTATTCTCGGCGGCCTCGGGCGGCAACCCGGTCACGATTGCTGTCCTATCGCTGGTTTTCCTGGCCCCGCCCGCGCTGGTCATCCTGGCGACCATCCGGCAGTTGGGCACATCCACTGAAATCCGAAGCCTATGACCCAAGTCAACCTGCTCCATCTCACCAAACGCTACCCCAACCAGCCCGCCCCGGTGCTGAAAGACTTTTCTCTTTTTGTGGACGACGGAGAGTTGGTCGCCCTTCTGGGACCTTCCGGCTCCGGGAAGTCGACCCTGCTCAAACTGATTACCGGGATCGAACGCCCCGACACCGGGGACGTGCAATTTGACGGTGTCTCTATTCTGACGCTTCCACCCAGCAAGCGCGGGGCGGTGTTCATGTTCCAGAAGTCGTACTTGTTCCCCTTCCTGAGCGTGGAGGAGAATATCAGCTTTGGGTTAAAGGTCAAGCGCACACCCAGGGAGGAAATTCGCCGCGAAGTGGGCCGGATGCTCGACCTGATAGGCTTGCCGGGTATCGAAAAGCGCAAACCATCCCAGCTTTCGGGTGGCGAGCAGCAGCGCGTGGCGCTGGCGCGGGCGTTGGTGACGCGCCCCAAACTGCTCCTGCTTGACGAGCCGCTCAGCAGTCTCGATACCGAAGTGCGCCTGAACTTGCAGGAAGCCATCCGGGTCATCCAACGCGAGTTGGGGATTACCACGATTCTGGTCACACACGACCTGGGCGAAGCAATGGCAATGTCTGACCGAATGGCGCTTTTGCTGAAAGGGGAAATTGTCGCGGTAGGAAAGCCCGAAACGCTGTTTCATCATCCGCCGAGTTTGGCAGCGGCCCAGTTTATGGGTGTATCGACTTTTTTAAACGGGAGCAAGGCGGCGGGAAGTCTGGTCACAGCCTGGGGGGCGCTGCAAATCACCTGCGTGGAGACAAATCCCAGCGTGACGTATGCCATTCGTCCCGAACATATCCGCATTGAAAAAGAACAGGTCACCAATGCCCTGCCGGGCAAAGTGACCAATTGTGTGTTTCGCGGCGAGTATATCGAGTACCAGGTGGCGGTGGGCGCGATGAATGTGCGCGCCCGCATGCCGATGCCCGCGCCGATGTTCGCGCATGGCGAGCAGGTGTTTGTGAAATTGCCGCGTGAGAAGTTGTTTGAAGTGGCGGGGTAGGGATAGGCGTCAGCCGCCGGTGCCATACCTGCGGAAAACGAATAAGAGGGGAATGCCAACTATCAGGTAAGCGCCAAAGTAGGCCAGCCCGCCCGGACGGGTAGAAAAATCGAACAGGCCGATGTAAACGAAGCCAGCCAGCGTGATGAAAAAGATTAGTCCGTAGGCGGCAAAGGCCTGGTGCAAGGCGGCTTGCAGGTTTTTCTCCCAAAAGAGTGGCACTACCCCCAGCGCCAAACAAAAATAAAATGCGCCAAAGCTGCGCAGGGTGAATACCGACATGATTTCAGGGAAAATGCCGCCATTGGTACCGGTCGCGCCGATTGGGGCGGTCAGGCCGTAGAGGCCCAAAAAGCCGACGAAAAGCACAAATGCAAAGGCCGGCCAGCGCTGTCGAAGCGTGAGCGCCTGTCCGCTGAAGGTATGGGATGGGCGGACAAGCAGCCAATCAAAGCTCGCGACCAGGGCAGCCAGAACGTTGACTGCCAGCGTCAGCAGGTAAAGCCAGGCAATGGGGTGTTCGAGTTTGAGATTTTCGCGGAAGGATATCACGACCAGCATTTGGCTGATGCCGAACAGCCACAGGTAAATCATCGCAGGATAGATGCGTTTCCAGTCCCAGCGCCGGGCGGAGATGAAGGCCAGCCAGGCGTTGCCCAGGCACCAGCCGCCAATGGTCATGGCCATAAAGGCGGTCACTTTCCAGGCAAAGACGGGGGCCAGTTGTTCAGGCAGGATAAAAAGTGCAGCGCCCAAAACAACATAGAGCAGGGCAGTTGCAAAGGTCAGCCAGCGGGAAAAATTGGATAGCATGGTGGTTGCCTCCGAATTAAAGAGTAGTATTTTTATCTATTTTATTCGGTTTTTCGGAAGGCGCGAGGTTGGGTTCAAAATTGGGAGATGCGGTAGTTTTCAAGGCAAATTCTGCAACACTTTGAGCAACTCACCCACCGGCGGGCGGTCCACCGGGTCGTGGCTGGGATAGGCCAGGCGCAGGATGCCGTTTCTATCGACAATGAAGTCGCCACCGAGTTGGGATGTGTCGTCACCGTGCGAGGAGTGCATTTGCCTGCCGCGCAGGTGGTTTTTGGCATACAGCCAGAGCGTACGCGGGCTGAGCGAACGCAGACGCGAGCGTTCCAGCCCATAGGCAGTATAGACTGTTCGTTCGCGGTCGAGCAGGACGGTGAAGGTGGTGCAGGTTTCTTTCATCCAGGCTTGAACGGCGGGCAGGGTGCCGAAAGAGATGACAAAGACGCGGGTGTTGAGTTCGGCGATTTCGTTTTGGCGGGCGCACAACTGTGCGACATGCTCACGGCAGGGTATTCAGCCAAGATGACGCAGGAAGACCAGCAGGGCGTGATTGCCGCTTTTGAGCACTTCGCCGAGCGATATTTGCTCGCCGGAGGCGGAGGTCAGGGTGAAGGTGGGGGCGATTTTAGGTGTCATGTGTTTTGGTGTCAGGTGTCAGGTTTTGTTTTGCCCAGATGAGCCGTTGAATGATGGTGACGAAGACCAGGGCGGTGAAAATGCCAAAGAGCGGGGCGATGTAAGTGGGAAAGAGCAGGAAGATGCAAAAGGCGGTAATTGATTCGGTCGCGCCAACCAGGCCGGAGGGCATGATGATGCTTGTTTGCGTGGATTCATCGTGCGCGGCGCGTTTTTCGAGCAGGGCGGAGAGGTACATCCACGAGGCGGCGTTGATGTAGAAGGATGCCAGCATGACGGCCAGGGCGATGAAGTTGGTTGTGGTCGGGTTGGCCAGGGTCAAGCCAATCGGTACAGCGGCGTAGACGGCGAAATCACAGACGATGTCGAGGTAGCCGCCGAAGTCGCTTTGTTTGTTGAAGCGGCGGGCAACCAGGCCGTCGAGACCGTCGAGCAGGCGGCTGAGCAGCCAGACCAACAGCGAGGGCAGTACGCTCCCGATGGCGGCGAGAAAGCCGGCGGTGAGTCCGGTCAGCAGGCCGAGGAGGGTGATGAAGGCCGGTGAAACGGAAGCAAGCGGGGCGGCGAGCGGCTCGATTAATCGGTCTTTCAAACCGCGAAGATAGGTATCAAACATCAGAAAAACCTGTCTAAACCGCGAAGAACGCAAAGTTTTTAAATTTTCTTGGCGAGCTTGGCGTGCTTTGCGGTTCGTTCTATTTAGCCTGCCAGGCCAGCCGGGCGCGGGTCTGGCGCTGTTTGCGGATGCCGCGCAATGAGTATTTGGCTTCGTCGCGGACGGCAAGAAGGAGCAGGTTGAGCATGGATTCTCCGCCGAAGAAGTGTTCACGGTAGGCGCCGCTGCCCATGAAGCCCACACGCCGGTCAAGCAGATTCAGGCGCAGGGCGACACCAGGTCCTGCTCATCAAACAGATTTGTCACATACAGGCCAAAGGTAAAGCGGTCATTGCTGACACTGGCATCCAGATCGGTGACCAGGCGGCTGTCCACTTTCACCGGCAGTACCGCGACAGAGGCACTGAAGGCGCTGACAAAACTGCCGGTGTAGCGGAGGCCACCACCCAGGTTACCCTGCCACCCAGCAAACACCGGGAAGCCATAATTCCACTGCAAGGAGGCGGTCCACTCCGGCAGAGTCGGAAATTGCTCGCCAGCCACACCGCCGAAACCAGGCTCGTCGGAGTCCAGTTCACTGCTGGTGTAGCTCAG
>JAWOIR010000044.1:0-3467 GCA_046484545.1 Anaerolineales bacterium | reverse complement strand
GCCAGCCCGATGCCGGTGGCAACCGGAACGATGCCGCCCTGGATGCCGTTGGAGTAAAAATTGCGCCAGTGAATGTGCTGGCTGCCGCCGCGCCCGCCGACCAGGCCGGTGGCGCGGCCCATCAGTTCGGCGGCCAGGCGGTAGGGGTCGCCGCCGTAGGCCAGGAAGTGGCCGTGACAGCGGTGGTTGCTAAAAATGACGTCGTCGGGGCCGAGGGCGGCAAAAATTGCGGCGGCGTCGGCTTCCTGGCCGATGTAGGCGTGGGTGGTGCCGAAGAGTTTGCCGGTCGAGAATTCGGCCAGAGCCCGCTCTTCAAAGCGGCGGATGAGGTAGAGGCTGCGGTAGAGGTCGAGGTCGGTGGTCATAACGGGGGTGATTATACTCGGTGGAGGTTGAATAGGCGTGTTTGTCATTTCGAATGAGCCGTGGAACGGCGAGTGAGAAAACCTTGCACAAAAGAAGATTTCTACCCTACGGGCACGATGTCACCGCTACGCGGTTCGAAATGACAGAAAGCGACAAACAAAAAAGGCCGGGCATTGCTGCCCGACCCATTTGCAGATTGGTTTGCGTTACGGCTGTTGGTTTTGGCCCCAGAAGCCGCCACCTTGACCACCGCGCATCATGCCGCCAGGGCCACCGCGCCGGAAGTTAGGCTGCATGAAGGGGCGCTCACCGTCCGGGTCACAGCCGCCATTTTGCCAGCGGGACTGCATGCGAACCTTCATCTGGTCGGCCTGCGCCTGGGTCAGCGCGCCGTCGGCGACAGCCAAATCCAGCGCAGACTGATGAACGGTCTGCATGAATTCGGGCAGGTCGGCTTCGGCCACACCGTTATCGAGCGCAATCTGGTGCAGGCGGGTGCCGCCATCGAGCAGAGCAGTCACTTCATCCACCGTCAGGTCGAGTTGGACGGCGAAAGCCTCCACCTTGTAGACGCGCATCGTCCCGGCCTGTTCGCGCGGGCCGCGTCCGAACGGTGCGCCATCGGCAGGCGGCTCTTCACTTTGGGCAAAGGCCACGCCAACACCCAACGCACCAAACGCCAGCATGAGCGCAAGCATTACAAAAATTGTCTTTTTCATAGTTGGTTCTCCTTTTGAACAGTTTTCAGGGTCATCGCCCTGACTGTCTAAAGGATACAACTTGAATGTAAAGGGATTGTAAAGAAGGAAGCAAGGTTTTTGAAAGAATTAGCGCCCCAGGTAGCACAAACGTAAAATCTTCAACTCGTCATAATTAACGCGCCCGCCCAATTTGTCGAAAACCGGCTTGAGATACTCCGTGCCAAGTTCTTCAAAAGCGGCCAGGGCTTCCTGCTGTTCTTCTGGAGACGTGGAGGTAAGCGACTGCAAATCTTCCTCATTTCGCAGCCGATTGCCAGCCAGGGCATATCTCGACAAATGGTCGATGACTGTTCCGACCTTGACCTGATACCGTTCCATCAGGTCTGCCAGCGAAGCCCCATCGTTGTACGCTTCGCCAATCAGCGTGGTGCGCATCCCCAGGCCGGGTTCGGCGCTTTTGGCGGCTTTCTCCCTTTTGGCCGGAACCGTTTCGCGGGCTTTTTCGGCGATATTATGCTTTTTGCAATACGGGATGATGACCTGTAAAAACAAATCGCCAAACTTCTCCAGCTTGACCTGCCCGACGCCCGAAATGCCCAGCAGTGACTCTCTGGACTGCGGGTAATAAGCCGCCATCTCGACCAGGGTGCGGTCTGAGAAGATGACGTAGGGCGGCACGCCGTCGGCATCGGCCAGTTGCTTGCGTTTGGCGCGCAGAAGGGCAAACAGGGCGTGGTTGTATTCGAGTTCTTTTTTGTTATCCTTCTTTTTGGCGCGCTCTTCCACTTCCTGCAACTGGCCGAAAATTTTGGCGCGGCTTTTAAGCGCGGCGCGAGCCGACTCGGTCAGGCTCAAAGTGCGGTACTCGCCGTCCTGGTTGAGATAACCCAACTGGACGAGTTGACGAGCCAGGTGCATCCACTGTTTCTGGGCCAGTTCCTTGCCGATGCCATAGGTCGAGAGCTGTTCATGCTCCATGCGCAAAACGCGCTCATTTTTCGAGCCAAGCAAGACATCGGCCACATGGCCCGCGCCGAAGCGTTCGCCCGTGCGTACGACGCACGAGAGAAATTTCTGGGCCGGGATGGTGATGTCTTCGAGAGTCTGGGCTTCGGCATTGCAGTTGTCGCAATTGCTACACTTTTCAGCGGAGAATTTCTCGCCAAAATAGGCCAGCAGCGGCTTGCGGCGGCAGTTGCGCTCGTCCTCAGCATAACGGACGATGGCATCCAGTTGTTGGACAGCCGCCCTGCGCTCGTCGCCTTCCTTCTGGTTGATGAAGTAGCGCAGTTTGGCGACATCGCCATAACTATAGAGCAGCAGGCAGTGAGCAGGCAGTCCGTCACGCCCGGCGCGGCCAATTTCCTGATAATAGCCTTCGATGCTCTTGGGCAAATCGTAATGGACGATAAAACGCACATTCGGCTTGTTGATACCCATCCCAAAGGCAATCGTCGCCACCATCATCTGGACATCGTCGCGGATGTAGGCTTCCTGGTTGCGGCGGCGGGTGTCGTCATCCAACCCGGCGTGATAGGGGCGCACGGCGTATCCGCGCCGTTGGAGATATTCGCTCAACTCGTCCACCTGGCGGCGCGAGAAGCAGTAGATGATGCCGGATTGGTCTTTGAAGCGTTCGAGGAAGCGCGTCAGTTGGATTTCACCGTCGCGTTTGGGGGTGACTTCGATGAACAGGTTTTCACGGTTGAAACTGGCGACAAATTCGTTCGAGGCTTTAAATCCCAGGCTGCGAGTGATGTCGGCGCGGACGCGCGGGGTGGCGGTCGCCGTCAGGGCCAGGCAGACCGCCTCCGGGTAGCGGCGGCGCACATCCGCCAGTTGGCGGTATTCAGGCCGAAAGTCGTGTCCCCACTCTGAGATGCAGTGGGCTTCGTCGATGGTCAGGCAATCGACTTTGAGTTCGGCGAGCAGGCCGAGGATGCGCGGCGTAAGCAGGGTTTCGGGTGCAACGTAGAGCAGTTTGACCTGCCCGCGCCGGACGTAGTCCATGTTTTCGTTGTAGGCTTCGGGCGAGAGCGTGCTGTTCAGGAAGAGGGCCGGGACGCCTGCCGCGCGCATTTGCTCGACCTGGTCTTTCATCAGCGCGATGAGCGGCGAGACGACGACGGTCAGGCCGTCAAACAGCAGGGCTGGAATCTGGTAGCAAAGCGACTTCCCGCCGCCGGTCGGCATAATCGCCAGGCTGTCGCGCCGTTTCAGCACATTTTCGATAATTTCGCGCTGAAGCGGGCGAAAAGTGTCGTAGCCGAAGGTGGTTTTGAGAATGGATTCGGGGGTCATTCAGTATCCAGTATTCAGTATTCAGTCCCTGAGCGGAGGGCGTAGCCCGTAGTCGAAGGGCAGCATTCAGTTTTTAGTATTCAGTATCCAGTGTTCAGT
>JAWOIR010000194.1:0-3842 GCA_046484545.1 Anaerolineales bacterium | reverse complement strand
TACCACCGACGATACCCCCTACGGCGGGGGCGGCGGCATGGTCATGAAGCCGGAGCCGGTCTTTGAAGCCGTCGAAACTGTCATCGGCAATCCACCCAATTGCCCGGTCATCCTGCTCACCCCGCAGGGACGGTTGTTCGACCAGAAAATCGCATCCGAGTTGGGCGCCCATCCGCGCATCGCCCTGATTTCAGGCCGCTACGAGGGTTTCGACGAGCGCATCCGCGAGCATCTGGCCACCGACGAAATTTCGATTGGGGATTATGTCCTGACCGGAGGCGAGTTGCCGGCCCTGATTCTTATCGACGCGCTCTCGCGCCTGGTCCCGGGCGTATTGGGAGACCCGACGGGGGCCGAAGATGACTCCCACGCTTTAGGCCTGCTCGAATATCCGCACTACACCCGTCCGCCTGAATTCCGCGGCTGGAAGGTTCCCGAAACCCTGCTCAGCGGCGACCACGGCAAAATCGACCGCTGGCGGCGCGAGCAATCCCTGCGCCGCACCCTGTCCAAACGGCCTGACATGTTGGAAAATGCCGAACTGAGTGAAGCAGATAAAAAAATGCTCGCCGCCATAAAAAAGGAATAAGACCCGCCCTGAAAGTATCCATAGGTGATAGTCGCCTATTATTTGTAAAGAACCGTTATCCTATTAAAGGCAAGGGGACTGTCACCTTGCTTGTAAAATCCCAAAAAGGAGAATCGACCAATGAGCGATAGCAAGTTTCCCTGGGCCCGAACGTTTTTGCTAGGGTTTGGTTTTTTGGGCATCAGTATTATCTGGCCCATCTTTAACCAGTACCTGCCCATATTTTTGCAGGCGGGCAACCCAGAATTTGAGCGACAATTGATAGAACAGGGCCGCGCTGTTCCTGATATTGTTGGGTTTGGATTAGCCCCCAGCCTGGCGCTCTTCATTATGACCTGGGATAATATTCTTAACATGTTCATTGCCCCCTGGATGGGCGCAAAAAGCGACCGCACCTGGAATCGCTTCGGACGCCGCAAACCCTATATCTTGGTGGGTGCTCCGATTGCCCTGCTAGGGTTTGTCTTTATTCCGGTTGCGCAAACCCTTACCGCACTGATGGTATTTATTTTTATTACCAACCTGGGCATGGCTATCTTTCGTTCGCCAACCGTTGCCTGGCTTGGAGACCTTTTTGAGGCCAATAATCGCTCCAAAGCCAATGGCGTTATTAACTTTATGGGCGGCGTGGGAGGCTTGTTAGCCTTCTTTGGGGGCGGCATGTTGTTCAACTCTTTTGGGCGCAATGCCCCCTTTTTTGCAGGCGCAATAGCAACCGCCTTGGCACTGGCGGCTGTTATTATTTTTGTGAAAGAACCAAAAGAGCGCATGAGCACAAATGACGACGCTCCCAGCCCCGGTATTTTAGACAGCCTAAAAATCTTGTTTTCCAACCCCGACAAGGGCGGCTTGATGGTGCTGGTAAGCATTCTGTTTTGGTTCATGGCATACAGTGCGCTGGATGCAGGTCTCTCATCTTTTGCCGTTTTTACCCTCGGAATGCAGGCAGGCACGGCCTCCATTTATGCTGGGTCGGTAACAATTTCGTTCATACTTTTTGCTGTTCCCGCTGGTTTGGCCGGGACCCGCTTTGGCCGGGAAAGGGTCATCCGCTATGGGCTGGCTGGACTGGTTGCCCTGACCCTGATTGGCTTTTTCTTCATCACCTCGCCAGTCACATTTTTGATTGTACTGGTTGGGGCGGGTGCCTGTTGGGCTATGGTCAATGTCAATAGCCTGCCGCTGGTTTATGACCACGGCAACGAGCAGCAAATTGGCACTTATACCGGTCTGTATTATTTCTCTTCGCAATTGGCGGCAGTGCTTGGCCCAACATTTGCGGGGATTATTGTAGAAGCGATGGGTACGCAATATCGTTGGTTGTGGCTATTTAGCGCAGTGTTTATGTTGCTGGCATTTGCAGTAATGGCAAAAGTTCGCGCACCACTCACACGCGGCGAGGCCAAACCGGCGGCATGAACCCGTTTACGCGCTCGTGGCGGCCCGCTGGCCTGCTAATTCTGCTCTTCTTTCTCATGGCGCCGGCGGGCTGCCTGGCAGTTCCGCCGGACTGCCATTCTGACGAGGTCGTCTGTGTCGGGTTTGTGACCGATTTCAACGGCTTGCGGGATTATGGCCTGAACGAGCAAACCTGGCAGGTGCTACAGGAATTGCGCCAGGAGGGTTTTGTCGTTGATGTCATCGAAAGCATCGACGCTTACGATTACACCAAAAACGTGGCCTACTTTGGCGACCACGGCTACGACCTGGTTTTCACCAGCGGCTTCTCGCTGGCAGAGACCACCCAGGCGATGGCCGAAAAATACCCGCAAACGTCTTTCGTCATGCTGGGCCAGCCGCCGGAAGAAGATGCCCCGCCCAACCTGGCAGGGGTGCTTTTCCCTGAAGCCCAGGCCGGATTCTGGGCTGGCGGGCTGGCGGCTCATTTCAGCGAGGCAGGTATTGTCGGGGCGGTGTTTGCCAACCCGGCCATCCCGTCGGTGGGAGCCTACGGGCGCGGATTCAAGGCCGGGGCACGGGATGTGGAGTCCCAACTTATCTACTACGAACATGGACGCTTTGCAACATCCCTGAGTGACCGCGAATGGGGCGCGAGGCAGGCCGATATTCTCGACGAGCGCGGAGCGGATGTTCTGTTTGCGTATGGGGGCGGAACCGGCATTTCGGCGCTGGAGCAGTTTCCGGGTCGTGTGATTGGCGTGGAGGTCGATTTCGGGAGACAATTCCCCTCGATGCAGAATCGGCTTATCGCCAGTATCGTCTTCGATTTGTCCATTCTAAATGAGATTGTTCACACAGGCCACGTGAGCCAACCCGTTTACCAGGGCGCTTACCTGGTTGTATGGGGCGCTGAACCCGCGCCAGAAGTTGTGGAAGCGTTGGGCGTATATGACGAGGACGATTTTGCAGAATTAGATGAAGAGACAGAAGACGATACAGATGATACTGTTGAGGAAAGCGATGATGAATAGCCGCCCTGTAATGCTTTTGTGACATGTGTCGTGACATTATCGGGCAAAAGTTACTTGCAGGTGCTAAAAGGATGTTGTATACTCCTTAGTAGGTGGAAGAAGCGGTTAAACAATTCTTCCCAATCAAATCTTTTGTAACACAGTTCAAGGAGAAGAGTATGTCTAAAAAGTTCTATCTAGTTATGTCGCTCCTGGTTGTCGCCAGTATGGTGCTTGCAGCTTGTGGTGGCGGTGGGACTGCTCCCGCCTCTGGCGCAAAAGCCTTCAAAGCCTGCCAGGTGACGGACGTCGGCGGTATTGATGACAAGTCGTTCAATGCCACCGCCTGGAAGGGTATGGAAGATGCTGCTGCGGCCTTCGATGTTGAGGTCAAGTATCTGGAATCCCAAAATCAGTCTGACTACGAAGTCAACCTGAATGCTTTCATCGACGATGGTTGTGACGTCATCGTGTCGATTGGCTTCTTGCTTGCAGATGCTACCGCCGAATCTGCAGCCAACAATCCCGACCAGAAATACGGTATCGTCGATGTTGATTGGCTCTCGATACCCAACCTGCGCGGCAATGCTGCCAAAATCGACCAGGCTACCTTCCGGACCCTGGGGGCCTTGCGGACCTTCGGGACCCTGGGGACCCTCGGGCCCTTCCGGCCCCTGTGGGCCCTCAGGTCCGCCTTCTCCAGGCGGGCCCTGCGGACCCGGGTCACCCTGCGGACCAGGGTCGCCCTGCGGACCCGCAGGACCGGCCGGCCCGACGGGGCCTGGCTCGCCTTGCGGACCCGACTCACCCTGCGGACCCTGCGGACCGGCGGGGCCCATGGC
>JAWOIR010000449.1:0-4897 GCA_046484545.1 Anaerolineales bacterium | reverse complement strand
GATCATCATGTGCATCGGGCAGTTCATCGGCTTCATGTAGTACTGCTGGCCCTCGTCGAGCTCCATCGGCGGGTACATGCCCTCCGCGTACCACTGCAGGTGTCCAGAGGTCTCGAAGAGTGCCGCCTTGGTGAGGTGGGGCGTGTACACGAAGTCGTACCCTGCACGCTCGTGGCGAGTGCGGGAGTACTCCTCCATGACCCGCCTGATGATCCCACCCTTCGGGTGCCAGACGGCCAGTCCAGAACCGATCTCCTCAGGGAATGAGAAGAGGTCGAGATCAGCACCCAAGCGGCGGTGGTCCCGCTTCTCAGCCTCTGCCAGGAAGGTGAGGTGCGCCGCCAGCTCGTCCTTGGTGGGCCACGCCGTGCCGTAGATCCGTTGCAGCTGCGGGTTCTTCTCACTCCCCCGCCAGTAGGCAGCGGCCGAGCGCATGAGCTTGAAGGCCGGGATCATCCGGGTGGTCGACAGGTGGGGGCCGCGACAGAGGTCCTGCCACTGCCGCTCGCCGCTCTTGGCGTCGACGTTCTCGTAGATGGTCAGCTCGGCACCACCGACCTCCATGACGTCGTCGTCGACAACACTGCCCTTGAGGCCGACGAGCTCGAGCTTGTAGGGCTCGCCGGCGAGCTCCGAGCGTGCCTCGTCCTCGGAGACGATCCGGCGTCCGAACCGCTGGCCGGACTTCACGATCTGCTGCATGCGCTTCTCAAGGCGCTTGAGGTCTTCTGGCGTGAACGGCGTCTGCACGTCGAACAGGGACTTCATGTCCAGGTCGGTGTAGGCGGCAGAGTCGACTTTGCGCAGACTCAGGCCGATGCGGCGCTGGTCAGGGTCAATGCGGATGATGCGCAGGGTCAGGGTGTCGCCTTCCTTGACGGCTTCCTTGGGGTGGTTGATGCGGTTTTCAGACAGTTCCGAGATGTGAATCAAGCCTTCGATGTCATCTTCCAGGCGGGCAAACGCGCCAAATTTGGTCAGGCGGGTGATGGTGCCTTCGAGCAGTTGACCGACCTTGAACTGGTTGACCTTGTCGTGCCAGGGGTCTTCTTGCAAAGCCTTGATGGACAGACCGATACGCTTCTTCTCGCGGTCGATACTGATGACTTTGACCTTGACTTCGTCGCCGATATTGACGACTTCGTTCGGGTGCTGCACGCGCTCCCACGAGACCTCGGACAGGTGCACCAGACCGTCAGCGCCGTTGATGTTGACGAATGCGCCGAACTCAGCCACACTGGTCACGCGACCGGTGTAGGTTTTACCTTCTTCCAACTCATCAATTACACGTTCCTTGATGGATTGGCGGGTTTCAGGGTTGGCAGCGCGTTCCGAGAGAATCAGGCGGCGGCGGGCGCGGTCGACTTCGATGACACGCACACTGATTTCTTCGTCAATTTGCTTGGCCCAGCGGTCAGGAGTTTCGCCCTGGACTTCAGCACGGCGCGCCATGCCAATCTGGGAAGCCGGCACAAAGCCGCGCAAACCATGCACCAGGACAATCAGGCCGCCTTTGTTGTAGCCTTCAACAACGCCGTCAAACGTTTCGCCGGATTCCTGCATTTTTTCGACAACTTCCCAGCCCATGGCTTCACGCGCACGCACATAGGACAAGACCACATTGCCATACTGGTCTTCTGGGTTGACGACATAGACCGGAATTTCCTGGCCTACTTCAAATGCTTCCCGCTCCTCCGCCGGGATTTGGTCCAACTCCCGGCCCGTGATAACGCCTTCAGACTTTGCGCCCACGCTGACCAGGATTTGGGAAGAGGAAATGCTGGCAATAACACCGGTGCGGATTTCACCCTGGCTGGGGAACTCCAGGCCAGTATCGGACTCCATCAAGGATTCCATACTTTCCATGGTGTCATTGTTTTCGGGAATCAGTTCTTCACTGCCCCCATTGCCCTCAAGGGCATCTTGTTGTTCCATCATAAAGATATTGCTCCAGTACAAAGAGATTGGGGCTGATTATAAAGGTATATTGCGGCATTGACAATAGCCAAAGTGCAGTTCTCTGATATTTGCCATAAAAAAGGCCGTATTTTGGGATGTCAGCGCGCCTACGCGCGCTGACATCCCAAAATACGGGAATTCCTAATGAGCCAAAATTGCAGAAAAGCGTTTTCCTGGCAAGGAATTTCAATTAAATGGCGTTCAAGTTCCCAAATTGCGCGCTTTTTCAACCAATCCGGGCAGAATTTGGATAAACCGCTCCACAGCCTCGGCGCTGGTTGAGGCCCCCAGCGTTATCCGCAGCGAACCGAGCGCCCAATCGCGGCTGAAACCGAGGCTCGAAATCGCCTCCGAAGGCTCCGGATTGCCGGTCTTGCAGGCCGAACCGGAGGAACAGGCAAAACCGGCGGCGTCGAGCAATTGCAGCAGCAGGTTGCCATCCGCATCCTTGAAGACAAACGAAGCGTGATTGGGCAGACGAGATTCCAAGTGTCCGGTCAACCTGGATTCGGGGACCAGTTCCAGAATCGACCCGATGATTCTATCCCGCAGCGGCCGCAGGTGCGCCGTCCGGGCCTCACGTTCATCGACCGCCAGCCGCAGCGATTCGGCCAGCCCGACAATCAGCGGGATGTTCTGCGTCCCGGCCCGCAGGCCGAATTCCTGTCCGCCACCGGTCAGGTGTGGATGGATTCCCGTCCCCTTGCGCACATATAAAGCCCCGATGCCCTTCGGCCCGTAGAACTTGTGCGCGCCGAGCGAGAGAAAGTCCACGCCCAGGCGCTGCACATCCACATCCAGATACGCCGCCGCCTGTACCGCGTCACTGTGGAAAGCAACTTCATGCGCCCGGCAGATTTGCGCCAATTCGGGAATCGGGTTGACCGTGCCAAACTCGTTGTTGGCGTACATAACCGAAACCAGCGCCGTCTGTCCGCAAATCGCCTTTTCGAGCGCAGACGGCGTGACTGTGCCGGTCTCATCCACCGCCAGCCACTCGACCTGGAAGCCGTGCAGTTTTTCGAGTTGGACAGCGGTTTTGGTCACGGCTGGGTGTTCGGATTTCGAGCAAAGAATCCAGTTTGCTCCGTTTTTCTCGCGCATGGCAAAGGCCGCGCCGCGCAAGGCCAGGTTATCCGATTCAGAACCGCAGGAAGTGAACACGATTTCATCCGGGCGGCAATTCAGGCAGGCGGCAATCGTCTCGCGGGCGGTTTCGAGCGCGGCCTCGGCGCGTTGTCCGGTATGGTGGACAGACGAAGGGTTGCCAAAGGTCTCGCTGAAATAGGGCAGCATCGCCTCCAGCACGCGCGGGTCTACCGGGGTGGTGGCGGCGTAATCAAAGTAAATGGAGGATTTCATCAGGGCTTTTCCTTTATCGCCAGATTATACCGCCTGCCCATGTACCGCAGACTTGGCTCTCTGATATTTGACGTGAAGAAGGGCGCATTTTGGGGTGTGAGCGCGCGCGCTCACACCCCAAAATGCGGGGGACTTACCACAGGAATTCCCAAAGAGCCGAGTAAAACCAACCAATAACGCGGGGATTTTTTGGTAAACTTATTCACATCTATGGAAAACGAACAACTCCACACCTTCATCGTCCGCGCCAAAGCCGCCACCTACGTCGGTGGCGGCGCACAGGGCGCATCCAGCCGCCCCGGTTCCCACGATTTGCGCTACAGCGAAAGCGACTGGCTTTACATCGACAGTTACTTTGGCGGCACAGACTTCATCGGCCAGGAAGCCGTCTTCTTTCAGGGCAAACCCACCTGGGCCATGAACTACTACGGCTACATCCTGCGTCCCGACCTGCTCAGCGCCGCCGAAGCCGGCGCGATGATAAAAGCCAGCCTGTCGCGCATGTACACCGAAGGCCGCTTCCTGGGCGGATTTCGCCACAGCGAAGGCAGCCTGACTTACATCGACACCAGTGAAGGCGATTTCAACCACTTCCACGGCCAGGAATGGATTGAGAAAGACGGCATCCGGGCCTACGAACTGGTTTATCATGGTGGCTTGATCAAGGACTGATAAAATCTAGCCATCTTAACAAAGGAGTAAAAAAATGGACATTTTTGGCATAAACTTTGGCTTCCTGCTTTGGCAAACTCTCAACTGCCTGATTCCCATTATTTGGCTCGGGTTGAGCATCACCGCCCTGCTCATGCTTAAAAATCGCTCGCTTGGCGAAACCGCCACCGTGTTGTGGGCCATCCTGATTTGCATCCTGCCCATCCTCGGCGCAGTTGCCTTCTGGATTGTCTCGCCCAAAGGCCACGCACAGGACGCGGTCGGCTAAATGCTGCCCTTTAAGCCCTTCCAGGGCCGCGAACACCAACCCTTTCACCTTCAGGGCGGCCAAGCAGCCGCCCTTTTGGTACACGGATTCCCCGGCACGCCGCTCGAAATGCGCGCCACGGCGGAGGCTCTGCACGAACTCGATTTTACGGCAAAAGGGATTTTACTACCCGGCTTCGGGACGGAAATCGAGACCTTGCCTGCCAAAACGGTGCGGGACTGGCTCGATGCCGTTACCACGGCCCTGGCCGAACTGCGCCGGGCTCATGACCCGCTCGTGCTGGTCGGCAACTCGATGGGCGCTGCCCTGTCCCTGGCCGCTGCCGCCCAAATCCGTGTGGACGCCTTAATCCTCTACGCCCCCTTCTGGAAGTTGACCCACCCGCTCTGGGCCGCCCTGCCCCTCTTGCGGCGCATCCTGCCGCGCGTCAAACCGATGCGCATCATGAAACCGGATTTCAACAACCCCCAATTCCGCGAAGGCTTGGCAATTAAAGAAACTCAAAGTCTACACCGGCACCGAGCATCCGCATACAGCGCAGCAGCCGGAAGAACTTACCCTATAGAACAACGGAGCAACTGGCCATGGCCGATCGTTTTTACGCAACCGGAAAAAGGAAAAAGGCGGTAGCCCGGG
>JAWOIR010000435.1:0-2792 GCA_046484545.1 Anaerolineales bacterium | reverse complement strand
CCAACCCAAGCAACTCTCCATCCGCCAGCGCGCCAATCGCCATGTCCAGGTTAAATCCCGCCGCCAGCGTTTGTCGGGTTTCGACAGGTTTGCCCACCAGTGGCTGGAGTTTGCTGCGAAAGGCTTCGTAATAGATTTTTCCAGCACTGATACGGTGTTTTTCGTGAATTGAGTGTGTGATTTCAATCATCTTTATTCTCAGCGGACAATATCGAGCGATACATTCAAATTTTCCAGCGTTTTAAAAGCCTGCCCAAAATCGGCGGTCGCTTCGGGGTAATACAAGCCAGGTTTGGGCGCAGATTGGGAGCCTAAACCAAGCAAGTATTCCAGTTGAATCAGTGCGCCAGCCGCTGTCAGATGGGTTTGTCCGCGTGGGTCGACCAGGTTTGCCGTTAGCAGACGGGATGACCCATCTTCAGTTTTTCCGGTCACTTCAATAACAATTTCATGCGCGGCACCAGAGCCGGGACTATAAAGCAAAGCCCGGCGCAAAGAAGCAAACCGCTTGCCGCTAATCATTTTCCAGATTCCCGAACGAGTTAGAAAGGCCAGCAGGTTGGTTGAAAAAGCGTCATCAAAAGCGATTCGAGCGGTAACGGTGCTGGCTCCGGCTGCAGCAGGCAGCGTCAACTGGTCGGGGCTGTCAAACCGCCAGGTTTTTGCGCGATACCCGCCAGGGAAGGTTACGGTGAGCGGGTCGGTATACGGATAAACTTGCTGCAACTGGCCGTTCAACATGACCTGATAAGGCGTCGCGAGACGGTCCATATACTCAACGGAATTGGGGCCAGATTTATCTTTCAATGAATACAAAACGCTGATTTCGATGCGCTCCACTGTGTTCAGCGAACGCGCCAGGGATGCGGCCACCAGGGCAACGATGCCCGCCATCCACGCTGATGAAAGAATAACTGGCGCAGTCAGATTCTCTTTCGTGAGTTGCAGGCTGGCGACCTTAACCCGCTCCGTCCAGCGGGTAATATCGAGGTAGGGAATCCCGTTCTGGACCGCTTCGCGCAGTAAATAATCGTGCGGGTCGTTTGCGGTTGCAATCACGGCGCGAGGCTTCAGGCCATTGAGCGGCCCGGCCTGTTGCATGTCGAGTGAAACGGCCTGGGCGTTGGTCAGTTTCGTGACGAGTCCCGCTGCCTTATCCGGGTTGGGACCGGCCAGGATGAGCGGCAGGTCAGGATGTCGTTGGCGCATCATCTCTGCCAGTTGCGCGCCCACCACGCCGTACCCGCCAGCGATAAAAATTGCATCAGATGATGTCATTTTTTTCTCCATGCTATTTTTTCGGGGCCATTAAACCGGTCAGGAACAAGTCTGTGCCAGTTTTGAAAGAAGCGGCCCAATCAACCCCTTTGGAATCCGCCGCGAGCAGCAAGGTCAGGCCTTCTTCGAGGCCCAGAAACGCATTGGCGGCATCCAGCGCATTGACCGACCTGAACTCGCCGCGTTGAATGCCCTGCTCTATTAATTGCACCAAAGCCCGCCGATAATCAGCCAGGTATTTTTGAACAAACTCGCGAACAACCGGGTTGTGGGCGGCCTCGCCATAAAACTCAATCCCAACCACGTTCAGCCAACCTTGTGTTGCGAACAAATCCAGGTAATTGGCAAAGAATGTTTTTAGTCGATCTGAAGCAGGCGCATCAGCATTGAGCAAGGCATTGATTGCCTCCAAATCGCTCTGAAAGCACGCTGCAAGCATGGCCAGAACAATTTCATCTTTGCCCTTGAAATACCAGTACACACCACCAATACTCAGCCCGGCTTCGCTGGCAATATCAGGCATGGTGGTTTTTCGATAACCTTTGCGAATGAAAACCTTAATGGCTGCTTCAATAATTTGCGAGCGGCGTTCATCGCTTACGTCGGGGCGGGCCATAAATAAACTCCTTTACCGAATAATTATTCGGTATTCAAGGCAAGAAAAAAGCGCAGATGCGCTATAACTGAATGTTTATTCGGTTATACATGAAAAGTTTTTTCCTGTCAATGGCAAGAAATTTTGTTCTTCCCGTGAACAATTCTCGTACTGCAATTTCTTGACAAATCCGACTGGCCGAATAGAAACATCTGTGTAATTCTTATCCTGCCACCATCTTATCCAACGCCTCGGCAGCCAATTCCTTCTCCCTGGTCTTAGGCCGCCCGTAGCGCATGGCTGTCTGCACGGCGTGGCCGGACATCTCGGCGCGCACCTCCAGGCTGACCCCGGCCTGGCGCAGCATGTAGGCGTAGGTGTGGCGTAGCAGGTGGGGCGTCACCGTCACAGGCGGGTCGAGCCGTTCCAGCCCGGCCCGGCGTCCGGCTTCGGCGATGATGTTCTGCATCGAGCGCACCGAAAGCCGCCCGTACTGGCGCAACTCCACAAACAGGGCCAAGTCCTGCACAGCTAATTCGGCCCGCACTTTCAGCCAATCCGATAGCGCCTCGCGCACAACCTGCGGCAGCGGCACGTCCCGCTCACGGAAGCCCTTGCCCTGGCGGATGCGCATCACCCCGGAGCGCGGACGCAGTTCGATATCGTCCAGGTTGAGCCGCTCAACTTCTTCAACGCGCGGCCCGGTGTACAACATCAGCAGGGCGATGGCCTTGTCACGCGCCAGGCGCAGCGGGGCCTGGGTCTCGTAGGTACGCTTGCGCTTGGTGACCTTATCCAGCCAGGGCGATTGGAACACGGCCTCGAAACGGGCGCGCTGGGAATCGGTCAGGCCGCGCGGCTCGCTGATTTTGGCGATAGGCAGGCGCAGGCCAAGCATCGGGTCGTGGCGCAAGGTTCC
>JAWOIR010000312.1:0-3302 GCA_046484545.1 Anaerolineales bacterium | reverse complement strand
CGTTTTTTGTTGCACGGAATCCTCCTTTAGCGCAGCAGGCTTTCTGCAAACCGCAAAAAGCGTTCGATATCGGAAAAGTTGCTGACCATGCCGACCGAGATGCGCACCGCGCCGCTCGATTTACCGTCAATGCACAGGCGGAAGTCATCAATCGTCAGGCGGTTCTCGTGGCCGGGGCCGTTGAAACACACGTCCAGTTCGGCGCGCGAGATGCCGAGGGCGACTTCACCCGCTCCGGGGTTGCAGAAACAGCCGGTGCGCAGGGAAATGTTCTCGCGGTTGGCAGCCGATTCGATATCGCGGTGGTCGATGGCTTGCCCCTGGGCGTTGAAAAAGTTGACGGTGACAGCCCCGCCACGCGATTCGGTGTCGGTCGGGCCGTAGACGCGCACGAGCGGGACGCCGGTGCTATGCTTCATGGTGATGTTGTCGAGCAGCCAGCCGGTCAGGCAGCGCACGCGCTCGTTAATCAGGTCGATGCCCATCGATTCGATGTGGCGCAGGCCAATTTCGATTGCGGGAATATTCAGATAATCGACCGTGCCATCTTCAAAGGCGGTGTGGCCTTCGGCAAGGTAGTATTTATCGCCCTGCACCGAGGCGACGGTAATCGTGCCGCCCGCAAACCAGGGACGATGCAGTTTGTGCAATTTGTCCTTGCGGACGATGAGCGCGCCCAGACCCGTCGGGTAGCCGAAAACCTTGTAAAACGAGAGCGGGACAAAGTCCGGCTTGTGCGCGGAAAGGTCGAGGCGGTTGGTCGGGGCGAAGGCAGCGGCATCCAGCAGCACATCCCACCCGGCAGCCTGGGCTTTTTCTATCCATTCGAGCGGGTGTTTGACCGAGGAGAAGTTCGATTGGGCCGGGAAGGCAAACAGGTTGTCCGCGTTCGGTTTGGCGAGAGACAAGCCGCGGGTCAGTTGGTCTTCGTCCACGCGCAGGTCGGGCAGGCAGAGCGGGACGTAGGTGACATCGGCGCCTTTGGCGTGGGCAAATTCGCGAATCCCGTTGACCGAGTTGTGATTGTCGAAGGTCAGCAGGTAGTGGCCGCCAGGCGTAAACGGGTAGGATTCACCGACCAGTTTGAGCGCGCCGCTGGCGTTGGGGGTGAAAGCCAGGTCGTACTCGGCGGGGTCGGCGTTGAAAAAGCGCAAAACGTAGGCACGCGCGTCCTCCACCAGGCGGGTGGCAGCCATTGAGGTCGGGTTCGATGAGTGCGGATTGCCGAATACGCCGCGCAGCAGGATATCCTGATGCTTGCGAACCTGCGAATCGGCGTACAGCCCACCGCCGGTGTAATCGAGGTAGACCTGTCCGGTGCTGTCGAGGCGGGCATAATCTTCGGCGCGAATCTGGTCGAGGCGGGCGGTTTGGGCGTAGGCGGGGTATCGAGCGAGAAACTCAGCGTATCTTTTGTCCATTGAATTCTCCTTGTCCCAATTTAACCACACAAAAGGCTCTTTGAGAATTTCCGTGATAAGTCCCCGCATTTTGGGGTGTGAGCCCCTGACTGTCTAATTGGTGTGGCCGCTTCGCGGCCCAGGAACATCAAATTTCCGGCTCTCCTCGGCAAGTGGCGTATGGCAGGGAGTGTAAGTGCGCTTACGCACGTTCACATCCCGAAATGCGGCCTTCTTTCCGGCGAATATCAGAGAACCACCAAAATTATGTTTTTGAGCGCGGTTGTGCGGCTATAATTATCCAAATGACGACTTTTTCACGTTTCTTGAAAAGACACTGGGCCGACCTGGCCGCCATCCTGCTGGTTTTCGCCGGCCTGGCCCTGCGCCTGCGCCAGTATCTTTCGGGACGTTCTTTCTGGCTCGACGAGGCCATGCTGGCCCTCAACATCGTCCGGCGCGATTTCGCGGGATTATTGCAGCCGCTGGATTATGACCAGGGTGCGCCCCTCGGCTTTCTCTTTCTCGAAAAACTGACCATCAGCCTCTTGCGCAACGGCGAACTGACCCTGCGCCTGCCTCCGTTTATCGCTGGCTGTCTGGCCCTGGTCTTTTTCTACGTCTTCCTGCGTCGCTTTCTCTCCCCGGCAGGCTTCTTGCCCGCCCTGGCGTTTTTCGCCTTTTCAGACCGCCTGATTTATTACACATCCGAACTCAAGCAGTATATTTTCGATGTCTTTGTTCTGCTGGCCCTGCTGCTGGTCTTTCTCTATGCCGCTCCCAAACAGGATGACGAATCGCCCCCAAACCGGGCCTGGATTCCGCTCTTGCTGACGGGCATCCTGGCGGTCTGGTTTTCGCATCCATCCGTCTTTATGTTGAGCGGAATCGGCCTGACCTTGCTGTGGCAAAACCGGAGCAACGGGCGCAAACTGCTTCAGGTTGGGCTGGTCATCCTGGGTTGGTTGGTCAGTTTTGGTGGGGTTTTCCTGGCAAGCCTGAGTTCACTGGCCGCCAATAACTTCCTGATGGACTACTGGCAGGACTATTTTATGCCCATGCCCCCCTGGAGCGACCCGGGACGCTATCTGGACGTTCTTAGCCACGCCACAACTTACTTTGGGCTGGCAATCCCAGATTGGCTGGCGCTCCTGATTGCCCTGGGTGGTTTTGTCGCGCTCTGGCGGCTGCATCCGCCCCTGGCCTCGGTCTTTGGGCTGGCTTTGCTGGCGGCGTTTGGCGTTTCGGCGCTGGGAAAATATCCGCTCGGCGGACGTATGTTGCTCTTCATCGCCCCCATCAGCATGGGACTATTCGGCGCGGCATTCGAGGGCCTGTACCGCGCCCTGGCGCGACTACGCTGGGGCGCAGCAATGGTTACGGCGGCACTGGCAATACTCCTTCTGCTGACACCCGCCAGCCTGGCAGTTGAGCGATTCCAAACTCCGCGTATGCAGTCAAACATGCACCCGGCGATGGCTGGTTTGCGCCTGAAATACCAACCCGAAGACTTAATTTATGTCTATTATGGCGGCATGCCGGCTTTCCGATACTACGCGCCATTTTACGGCTTTGCGGAAGACCAGTTCCGCGCCGGAGAAATCGGTTACTACCGCCGGCTCGAACCCACCCTGGCCGACATCGAATCCCTGCGCGGCCATCCGCGTGTTTGGATTTTGTTCTCGCATGTCTATGAAGAAGGTGGAGCCAATGAACGCGAGGCGGTGTTTGACTATATCCAAGAACAAAACATGGGGCGCTGCCGCGAGGAAGTCCGCGAACCCGGCACTTCGATTCAGTTATATCTGTGTAATTTCGCCCCTTAAGGCACAAGCAACAGCCAGATTTCAACAAGCCCATCGGCCACAAAAGGCAGCATCAAAACGGTCAGGGTTGTAAAGA
>JAWOIR010000298.1:0-6090 GCA_046484545.1 Anaerolineales bacterium | reverse complement strand
GGACACTGCTCAGCCGGCACAGGTTGGACCACCCTTCCAGGCACTCTGCCAAAAGCGGCAGGCGGCCTGCTGTTGCCAGGTCGACATCCAGTCCCAGGATGGGCTGGATGTCGGCTTGCTTACAGGCCCGAACGAACTCGATGGCACCAGTCAGGGTGCGGTGGTCGGCCAGTCCGAGGGCGGTCATGCCGGATGCTTTGGCAGCCTGAGCCAGTTCTGACGGTAGGGGCAGGCCTTCGAGCAGGGAGTAGGCCGAGTGGGTGGTCAGGTGGATGTACATCGAGAATGATTGTAAATCATATTGGATGTCGAGAACCGCGCGAGATTTACACCACGAAATTTGCTCAACAGAAAAACTGCGAGCGCAGACTGGCTCGTTTTTTGATTCCTGGAGTGGAGAAGCACAAGCATTAATTGTTTGAATTTTGGCCGTTTTGTATTTTGTCGCACATGATTTTGTCATATACAACCTGGCCAGGCAACTCAATTGGCAAGTCATTCCGATACCACCAATACCTGGTGTAAAATTTAATCTATGGCGAATCATTTTAGACATGGGCAGCGCCCTACGATAGGTGTCTTAATTGGCTGGCACGTATACTGGACACCGACCCCATATGGCTATCTGAATGCGTTATTTCGGGGTATTAGCGCAGCTGTAAATGACATGGGCTGTAATTTATTACTGGCCTACGGAATGCGCGCGCCAGCCGACCAGTCTGACCTATTGCAACCAGCCTGGCCCACATTAGACAAAGATGCAGATTTTACTCCGGTCGGCCCCTGGAATACAGACGGGTTGATCGTAATTAATCCGCTAATTTCCGAAACTCGCTCACGCTATATCCGCGACCTAACCCAGTCTGGCTACCCGGTTGTCTTTGTCGCGAAAGGAGAGGGAGAACCGGAAATTGTGGCCGACAATTCCGGGGGCATTTCTCAAGCGTTGAATCACCTCATCGCGCACGGGCATGATCGAATTGCCTTTATCTCCGGAACCCGTGAAAATGTTGAGGGCGACAGCGGCGACCGGCTTCGGGCATACCAGGCCGCGATGTCGCAATTGAAGCTTCGCGTCAACCCTGACTTGCTTGCTTGCGGCTACCACACCTTCAAAGGCGGTTATGCTGCCATGTTGCAAATCTTAAAATCGAAAGAAAAATTCACAGCTGTTTTGGCAAGCAACGATGAATCCGCTATGGGGGCTATGCAAGCGCTCAGAGAAGCCGGGCTGCGCATCCCTGAAGATGTCGCTGTCATCGGTTTCGACGACCGGCCCGAGGCTGCTGCCCAGGTTCCGCCGCTTACCAGTGTTCACGTCCCACTATACAAATCGGGCTATAAGGCTGTCGAGGTGCTCCTCGAATACATATATGGGCAGGAGGAAGCCACCCGCTCCTTCAAAATTACAACCAGCCTGGCCATTCGCCAGTCCTGCGGCTGCCGCCAGGACAACGGTTTTGATTTAGCCGTTCCGAATGCTGATTCTGGCAGCAACCCGACATACATCGTCCAGTCGATGGTGGATGCGGTACTGGCTGAAACCCAGCGCTTTACTTCGGATGAAGCCCAACACTGGTGCGAACGTTTGGTCAGCATGTACATTTTTAGCCTTGAACAAGGCAAACCGGGCCATTTCCAAGAGACGATAGATGCGTTGCTCCTCCGCGTAGACGAGGAGGAGGACGATGCCCACATCTGGCAAGCCGCGATTTCGAGCCTGCGCCGCGCCGTGCCAATCCTGCTCCGGGCCGCGCAATGCTCTGAACAGCCATTTGCCCTCAATATGCTCGACCAGGCCCGCAATGCCATCAGCGAGCGGATGCGCAGGCAACATGGTCAGTATATTATCGACCAAAAATGGATGATTACACGGATTGGCTCGCTTACTGCGCGGCTATTGATGACACTCAATGAAGGCCAGGTGCTTGAAGTACTCGCAGCCGAACTGCCAGCTATGGGCCTCCAGCGCACCAGCCTGGCATTTTTTGAAGCCGATGATGATGACCCGGTTGCCTGGAGCAGGCTGCACACCATCCCCGGCGAACAAGCGGCGGCACAGCGCTTCCCCACCCGCGAATTTCCGCCGCCGGGGTTGTATCCGCCTGGCCAGGCGTTTTCCCTGGCCCTCTTGCCGCTGGTCAGCCCGGCAGGCGTAACCGGCTTTATCGCCTACGATTCGATTAATATCGAAGTCGAGGGACCAATCACCCAGCAAATTTCCGCTGCCTTGAACAACGCCCGTCTATATCGGGAAGCAACCGAAGGCCGCATCCTGGCTGAGGAAGCCAACCGTTTGAAAAGCACTTTCCTTTCGACCGTCAGTCACGAATTGCGCACTCCCCTCAACCTGATTGCGGGATTAAGTGAAATTCTTTTGCAGGAAGAGCAGGCGCAAGGGCCGCCCCTCTCAAGCTCGCGCCAGGAAAGTCTGCAGCAAATCCACGCCAGTTCCCGGCACCTGGGCCGGTTAATCGGCGATGTGCTCGACCTGGCAAGCAGCCAGATGGGCCAGTTAAGGCTGGTGAATAAACTGGTAGAGCTAGGTGAAACACTGGAAATGGTGGTTGCCACAGGCAGGCAATTGGCCGCCGAGAAAGGCCTAGCCTGGCGGGATTCTCTGCCTGAAACCCAACTATGGATCTGGGGAGACCGCACCCGCTTGCGGCAGGTTGCACTCAACCTGGTTAGCAATGCCGTCAAGTTTACGCCGCGCGGCGAAATCAGCCTGGAGGTTGAAGTTCGGGATGAAAACGTGGTTGTCCTGATCAGGGATACCGGCCTGGGAATTAGCCCGGCGGAACAAAGCCTCGTCTTCAACCAGTTTCGCCGCTCGGAATTGGCCGCTGAACGGGGCTATGGCGGGATAGGCCTAGGGTTGACCATCTCCAAGCGTTTGGTGGAACTGCATGGGGGCGAAATCGGCGTGCAGTCATCGGGGCAGGAGGGCCAGGGGTCCACCTTCTATTTTATGCTGCCGCTCATCAAACCGGAAATCATCCACACCGAAGGTCAGACCCTGCCCCTGGGTACTGAAGGCACGATTTTACTGCTCACCAACCAGTCGGGGAGCGGGGAACAATTGCACAATCACCTGACGCAAAAAGGGTTCAGGATTAACCTGGCGCAGGTAGACCAGGACATGGACTGGTTAGCGCCGTTATTTAAGACCCCGCCAGACGCAGTTGTCATAGATGTCGCAATTGCGCCCAGGCAAGGCTGGGGCATCCTGAAAACGCTCAAAGAAAACCCGGCTACAAATGCCGTTCCCCTGCTTTTCTATGCGCTCTCTGAAGACAGGGGGGCAATGATGGAATTGGATTATCTGACCAAGCCGGTCGGAACGGCAGAACTGGCACGCGTATTGGAGAAGCAAAAAGCGGGTTTAGGTTCGCCCCAAGCCGAGAAGGTTTTCCTGATTGTGGATGATGACCCGGCCACACTGGAAATGCACGTGCGCATTTTGCAATCACAGCAATTGGGGAAGCACCGGGTCTTGCGCGCGCGCAATGGACGCGAAGCGCTCAGCCAGATGGCCCGGCAGCGGCCCGACCTAGTGCTGCTCGACCTGATGATGCCACAATTGGATGGGTTCGGTGTCCTGGAAGCGATGCGCGAAAAAGATGAAACCCGCAATATTCCGGTAATTATCCTGACCGGCAAGATATTGACCGAAAAGGAAATGATTCGGCTCAACCGGGGAGTAGCCACCGTCTTGAGCAAAGGATTGTTCAGCGTGGAAGAAACGCTGGGTCATATCGAAAAAGCGCTGGCGCGCAAACGAAAATTGGGGTCTGAAGCGCAGCGGCTGGTGCGGCAGGCAATGGCTTATGTGCATGAACATTATGCCGAGCCAATTTCACGCGAAGACATCGCCCGTCACCTGGGCATGAGCAGCGACTATTTAACCCATTGTTTCCGCGCCGAACTCGGCATGACGCTCATCGCGTACATCAACCGTTACCGGGTAACCCAGGCCAAGACCCTGCTGGCAGAAAGCAACAAGAGTCTGACCGAAATCGCCATGTCTGTCGGCTTTTCAGATAACGGCTATTTCAGCCGGGTCTTTCGACGGCAGGTGGGTGTTTCGCCAGACGCCTACCGGCGCGCCTGAAAACAGGCAAGCAACCTGCCTGAATTGTCCATAATCTATCGGCTTTTGTCCACTTTCTCCCCTGCAAAATCAATATAATGAAAATACGAGAAGCGTTTCTTGCCGGAACGCTTGTGGACAATTCTATTTATCAGGATTAGGATGAAAGGAAAACGACCATGAACCATAGATTTGAGATGCTCCGAAAATCGGTGACATTGGCAACCTGCTTATTCTTATTGGTTATGGTATTGCTCGCCTCAGCAATCACTACCCCGCCTGTTGCTGCGCAGGGCGGTAAACCGCCAACCAAAACACCTGTCCCAACAGCAACACCTTCAGGCTCAGACCCAACTGCAACCCCGACAGGCTCTGACCCGACCCCAACGCCAACTTCCGCGCCATCCGGAGTAGTCAGTGTGTGGGTCACAACTGGTGATAAGAGCAAACTCCTTGAACAACAAGCCAGCGTGGCTTTTGGCTCAGACAGCACCTCGGGGCTCTTAGTTCATGTCAATGCCAACCACCTCTACCAGGAAATGGATGGCTTTGGCGCGGCAATGAGCGACTCGTCTGCCTGGCTGATTTATAACAAGTTAAGCACCAGCCAGCGCAATGACCTGATGCAAAAATTGTTCTCCAGCACCAATGGCATTGGCATGAGCTATGTGCGCCTGCCAATGGGCGCCAGCGATTTTGTGGTTGGTAACCACTATACCTACAACGACATGCCCGCCGGGCAGACCGACCCCAACCTGACCAACTTCTCCGTCGCTCATGACCAGGCCTACATTATTCCGGTTTTGCAACAAGCGCGCAGCATCAATCCCTCACTGAAAATTATGGCCAGCCCTTGGAGCGCACCCGCCTGGATGAAAACCAATGACTCGCTTTATGGCGGTGGCGCGCTGCTGAGCACCTACCAGGGTTCCTATGCAGACTACTTCGTAAAATTTGTGGATGCCTATGCTGCCGCCGGTGTGCCAATTAACAGTGTCACCGTGCAAAATGAAATCCAGCACAAGCCCGGAAACTATCCCGGCATGTGGATGACAGCCGCCCAACAAGCCGATTTTGTAAAAAACAATCTCGGCCCAGCTCTGGCAAACAAGAACGTCAAAATTATCCTACTCGACCACAACTGGACACTACCCTATTACGCGCTGGATGTCCTGAGCGACTCATCTGCCAAGGCCTATGCTGACGGCACAGCCTTCCATTGCTACGGTGGAGACCCAGCATATCAAACAATGGTGCGCGATGCTCACCCTGACCGCAACATCTACTTTACTGAGTGCTCCAGCGGCAACTGGGCAACCAACTGGGAAAGCAACCTGATGTGGGATGTAAACAATCTTGTGATTGGGTCTTCCCGCAATTGGTCCAGGACAGTCATAAAATGGAACATCGCGCTTGACACGAACTTTGGGCCGTATAACGGCGGATGCACTGAATGCACAGGCCTGGTAACAATCAACCAGTCAAACGGAGCAATAACGTTCAACCATGATTATTATGCCATCGGTCACGCAAGCAAATTCGTTGCGCCCGGCGCGCGCCGCATCGCATCAACCAGCCTGATAAATAACGGCGTCACATCTGTGGCCTTCAAAAATCCCGATGGGACAATCGTCCTTGTTGTCGCCAATGACGCAAACCGAAGCCAGACCTTCAAGGTTCGCTGGGGAGGACAATCTTTCCAGTACAGCCTGCCTAAGAAATCTGTAGCGACCTTTGTCTGGAGCGGCACTCAGGCTGCGCCAAGCGTAGCCAGTGCCCCCACTGCCCTGACCGCCAGCGCCAGCAGCCAGAAAGTTGTCTTGAAGTGGGAATTCTCGCACCTGGCCGCAACCTATAACGTAAAACGCGCCACATCCTCTGGCGGGCCTTACACCACCATCGCCAGCGGAGTTGCCCTGCCCGAATACTTCGACACCTCGGTCAGCAATGGGCAGACCTACTACTACATCGTCACAGCGGTCAACGGAAAGGGCGAA
>JAWOIR010000215.1:0-15982 GCA_046484545.1 Anaerolineales bacterium | reverse complement strand
GAGCGCGCCTCAATCGCACTGAGGAGGTCAGGGGTTCGAATCCCCTCAGGTCCACCTTGATTTACATGCAGCATTCCATATAGAAGCATTCTTAAAAACAGCCGCTCATTTCGAGCGGCTGTTTTGTATTCCATCAACAGCCTCTTGACAATCTGCCCGCTTTTGTTGTATCATATAGGCGAACGTTCGCCCGAACGTTCGCCTATATGATACCCTGACTGAGATAAAAAAGCCATGTCACCCAAAGTTACCCTTAAAGCAGTCGCGGCCCATGCCGGTGTTAGTTACCAGACGGTTTCCAAAGTCCTGAACGGGCAGTTGCAGGTTGCGCCTGAAACCCGCCAACGGATTATGGACGCAGTCCGTGAGTTGGATTATCGTCCCAACCAGATTGCCCGCAGTATGCGCGCCCGGCGCAGTTTTATGATTGGTTACTCGTGGGTGCAAACTTCGCCCGACCAGGTCAATCATGTGCTGGACCAGTTCCTGAGTAGCATGGTGCGTGAAGCCGAGGCAGCAGGGTATCACCTGCTGCCTTTTCCTTTTCGTGAGGGCGAGGAGCAGGTGGATGATTACCAGGAACTGATTGACACCGGTCGTGTGGACGGGTTTGTCCTCTCCAGTGTCAACTACAATGACCCGCGCATCGAATTCTTGATGCAGCGGGCTTTTCCGTTTGTGGCCTTCGGACGCTCCAATCCTGAACTGGATTTTCCCTATGTCGATGTTGATGGCGCCGATGGCTTGCGCCAGGCGACTTTCCACTTAATCGAGAACGGCCACCAGCGGATTGGCGCCATTGCCTGGCCGCACGATTCGCGGGTAGGCAACGAGCGCATGCGCGGTTATTTCGATGCCATGCAATCTGCCGGGTTGGAAGTGCTGCCAGATTGGATAGTGCGCGGGGAAGGCACTTTTGAATTCGGGCGCGAGGCCGTTTTTCGTTTGATGGATTTGCCACTTGAGCAGCGCCCGACAGCCTTGGTCACGCTCAACGATACCCAGGCCATTGGCGCGACCCATGCGGCCCGTGAGCGCGGATTGGAAATTGGCCGCGACCTGGCTATCGTGGGATTCGATGATGCCCCCATGTCGCAATATCTTTTCCCCTCGCTTACAACCGTCCGCCAGCCTATCCGCGAAGCCGGACGAAAATGTGTTGAAATCCTGATTGCGCAGATAGAAGGAAAAGCACCCACTGAAGCACAGATTCTTCTTTCTCCTAAGTTGATTGTGCGGGCTTCGGGATAGAAAAAACCCCGGCTCGGCACTTTTTAGAGCAGCGCAAGTCACTTTCGCGGGCGTCCTGCGCTTCTCTGCCTGAACTCCACATCCATGAAGGAGGTGATTTTCACATACCAAAACCAGGGTAGTTTATTTTTACCACAATTTTGACCATCTTGTATCACCCACAAAAAATTAAACAAGGAGCAAGAAATGAAATCGCTATATCGTGTACTCTCCCTCATCTTCATCTTTGCGCTGGTGCTGGCGGCTTGCGCCCCGGCTACGCCGGAAACAATTGTCGAAACCCGTGTAGAGACAGTCGTCGAAGAAAAGACAGTCGAAACAATTGTCGAAGTCCCTGCCGAGCGCGCCGAAGTTCGTCTCTCTGGCTGGGTTTCCAGCCCATCGGAGACCGCCCTGCTGCAATCGCTGCTCTATGAATTCTCTGTCCAAAACCCCGACATCTTGGTCAAATATGAGCCTATCACCGGCGACTACAAACAGGCCCTGCTGACCTCGATTGCCGGCGGCGTCGAACCCGACATTTTCTATGTGGATATTTTCTGGTGGCTCGAATTTGCGACCAACGATGTCCTGCTGCCCATCGACGATTTGATGGCTGGCAGCGGTGTCGGTGCCGATGAATTCATCCCCTCGCTGGTTGATGCCTTCACCTATGATGGCAACCTGTACGGCATCGCCAAAGATTTCAACACCCTGGGCCTGTTCTACAACCAAGGCCTGTTCGACAACGCCGGCCTGGAATACCCGACCGATGACTGGACCTGGGACGACCTGAAAGCCGCTGCTGCTGCCCTGACCGATGCCAGCGACTCAAATCGCCCGGTATACGGCCTTTGCACCGCTGCCGACCCCGGTCGTTTCCCGGTCTTTGTCTTCCAGAATGGCGGCTCTGTCATGAGTCCCGACTTTATGGACACTACCCTGGATAGCGAAGCCGCCATCGGTGCAGCCGAGTTCTATACATCCTTCCGCGCCGAAGGCATCGGCGCCGCGCCCGCCGACGTGGGTGAGGGTTGGCAGGGGACGGCCTTCGGTAAAGGCCAGTGCGCCATGGTCTATGAAGGTGGCTGGCTGATTCCCTACCTGCGCGACCAGTTCCCGGATGTCAACTACGGCGTCGTGCTTCCGCCTGCCGGGCCTGGCGGCGAGGGCAACCTCATCTTCACTGTTGCCTGGGCCATCTCCGCCGACACCGAGAACCCCGAAGCCGCCTGGAAGGTGATTGAATTCCTGACCAGCGAAGAGAGTCAACAAGCCGTTCTCGAAAGTGGCTTCGCATTGCCCTCGCGCGCTTCCCTGCAGGACAGCGAATACTTGCAGAGCAACCCCAATTCTGACGCCATCTTCCGCGGTTCTTTTGAAGGCGCCCAACCCTTCTTCTGGGGAGCCTATGGGTCAGATGTCAACGACCAGATGGGCAAAGCCCTCGAGCGGGTCTTCCTGGAAAATCAGGACGTTTCCGAAAGCATGAAGCAGGCTGCCGAGGCGATTCGCGGTCTTATGCGCTAACCTTCGCGCACCATGAACGTCCCGAAGGTGTCACGAACACCTTCGGGACGTATCTCGAAAAGGAGATACCTTATGGGATTGTCTGTTGACCGTCGCAAGTTATCCGAAGCCATTGATGGCTACCTGTTTATCTCTCCCTGGCTGATTATCTTTACCATTTTCACCGTCATTTCGCTGGGCTACGCTTTTTATCTATCCTTTACCAGTTACAACTTGCTCAGGCCGCCCGTATGGCAAGGGCTGGAAGGATACCAGCGTGTTTTTGAGAATGAACTGTTTATGACCAAGGCCCTGCCCAACACCTTCAAATTTGTTCTCATTGTTGTTCCCATTCAAACGGTTTTGAGCCTGGTGCTGGCTTTCACAATGGACCAGAAACTGCGTTACCGCCGATTTTTCCGCACCGTGTTTTACCTGCCGTCGGTCACATCATCGGTGGTCATCTCCCTCATTTTTGTCTGGCTCTTTGCCCCGCAGGGTATTTTCAATCAAATCACAGGGTTTACGAACAACTGGCTCAACGACCCGGCGACCGCGTTCTATGTCATCATGGGGCTGAACATCTTTACAACCACCGGCACGCTTATGCTGATTTTCCTGGCAGGCTTGCAGGATATTTCAGCCACCATTTATGAAGCCTCCGAGATTGACGGGGCCAACGCTGTGCAGAAATTTTTCTATATCACAATCCCTATGCTGCGCCCGGTCATCTTTTTCGTGGTAACGGTCGGCATTATCGGTTGTTTCCAGGTCTTCGATCAGATTTTTATCATGACCGCCGGCGGCCCGCTCGATAGCACTACCACCATCACTTACCTTATCTATAAATGGGCTTTCCGTGATACCACCATCAAGATGGGTCAGGCCGCCGCTCTGGCTGTCATTCTCACCTTCATTATCCTGGTTGTTACCTTGCTGCAGCGCCGTGTTATTGAAGGCAGCGGCTCCTCTGCAGAACGGTAGAAAGGGATGACCACATGACAACCTCTCCCACGACCACCCCCGAGACAGGTACCGACTGGTTCCTTCACTTTGTAAGAATTCGCCAGACTGTTTTCAAAACGCTTTTCTATGCAGTTCTGATAGCCTGGGCCTTGTTTTCCATCGCTCCGCTGTATTTTACGCTGGTCTTTTCGCTCAAGCCGGTAGTCGACGCCTATGCTCCCCCAATTTGGTGGCCGATTCCCTTCACGCTTGACAACTACCAGACCATCCTGGGGACGTTTGACCTCTTCCCGCGTTGGGTCCTCAATAGCATCAACATCTCGCTGGTCGTCACCCTCTTGCGCGTCCTGTTCTGCGCAATGGCTGGATACGCATTCGCCCGCATCGAATTTCCATTCAAGAAAATCCTGTTCAACATCCTGCTCGTCTCGATGATGATGCCCGGCATCGTCACCCTGATTCCGTCTTTCCTTATCATCGGGCCGGGATTGATTCGCGGCGGGCTTTCTCTCGGTGAACTAACCATTCCCACCGGTTTTGGCCTGCTCGACAGCCCCTGGGCGGTTATCGTGCCGGGCGTGGCCGATGCCTTTGGCGTCTTTATGATGACCCAGTTCTACAAATCCTTCCCGCGTGAGTTGGAAGAAGCCGCCGTGATGGACGGCTCCGGGCGCTGGAACACCTTCTTCCGCATTGTCCTGCCCATCAGCCAGACCCAATTACTCACCCTCGGCTTGCTCACCTTCCAGGGCGCATGGAATAATTTCCTGTGGCCCCTGATTGTGCTGCGTTCGCCCGAAAACTTCACCCTGCCGATTGGTTTGCAATGGTTTCGCGGCGAATATTACACCCTCTATTCCGTCGTCCTGGCTGGTTCGCTCTTCAACACCATTCCCATCCTGATAATCTTCTTTATCTTCCAGCGCTACTTCATTCGCAGCGTTGCTACAACCGGCTCCAAAGAAGGCTAATTTCTCATCCAAACAGCCGGCCCTGCCCGCCAAAGCAGGGCTGGCCAAGAGGACATCCATTCCCAACTAACAATTAATAACTGACTATGTGGACAATCACCGAAAACTCCTTCAACCCCGCTTCCCAACATCATAAAGAAACCATCTTCACCATCGGTAATGGTTATCTTTGCACGCGCGGCGCATTCGAGGAAGGCTATCCGGGCGAGAGCCGTGCAACCTTCGTTCACGGCGTCTTCGACGATGTGCCGGTTTCCTTTACTGAACTTGCCAATGCCCCTGACTGGCTCTCCATGCAGGTTTTGCTCAACGGCGAAAAATTTTCTTTGGATAGCGGCAAAATCCTCGACTACCTGCGCGAACTCGACCTACGGACAGGCGTCCTCACCCGCCGCGTGCGCTGGCAGTCTCCCGCCGGGCATGTCGCCGTGATTCAATTCGAGCGCTTTGCCTCGCTCGCCGACCAGCACTTGCTGGCCCTACGCTGCCAGGTCACGCCCGAATTCGACGGCGAAATCGAAATCCGTGCCGCGCTCAACGGCAACACCGACAACCAGGGCATTACCCACTGGCGGCACGTCGGCCAGCATTTGGAAAATCCGGACACGGTCAGCCTGCAAGCCCACACCCGCGCTAGCGGCATCCACCTGGCCCTGGCCATGCGCCTGCTCGCCTCGCCCACCCCTCAGCCAGACTACTGGGATTCGGAAACCATTCCCACCCTGCGGCAGGTTTTCCCCGCCCGCAGCGGGCAGACCGTTACCCTGACCAAATTCGTCGGGGTGGCGACCTCGCGCGATGGCGATTCCCCGCTGGAGATAGCCCTGGAGCAAGCCGTCCAACCCACCGGTTGGGAAGCGGCCCTCGAAACCCAAAAACAGGCCTGGGCGCAGGAATGGGAGCGCTGCGAAATCAGCATCGAAGGTGATGATGAAGCCGAAATCGCCGTCCGCTTTAGCCTGTTCCAGTTGCTCATCGCCGCCCCGCGCCATGACAATCGCGTCAACATCGGCGCAAAGACCCTGTCCGGCTTTGGCTATCGCGGCCATGCCTTTTGGGATACTGAAATCTTCATGCTGCCGGTTTTCACCTACACCGCGCCGCACATCGCCCGCAACCTGCTTGATTACCGCCATCTCACCCTGCCTGCCGCCCGCGAAAAGGCGCGCCAGGCAGGTTTTGAAGGCGCATGGTTTGCCTGGGAAAGCGCCGCAACCGGCGAAGAAGTCACCCCCACCTGGGTGCCCGATTTCCACGACAGGAAAAAACTGGCCCGCGTCTGGACCGGTGACTTGGCGATTCACATCTCCGCCGATGTGGCTTATGCTGCCTGGCAATACTGGCGCGCCACTGGCGATGACGCCTGGTTTGCCGAATACGGCGCGGAATTGGTGTTGGATACCGCCAAATTCTTCGCCTCGCGCGCCGAATGGCTGCCTGAACGTGGCTGTTACGCTTACAGCGATGTCATCGGCCCGGACGAGTACCACGACCACAACGACAACAACGCCTACACCAACCGCCTGGCGCAATGGAACATCCAAACCGCGTTTCAAACCCTGGCCTGGGTGGAGAAGAATCAGCCCAGGAAAGCGGCAGAACTGACCCGTTCGCTTGATTTAAGCGCCGAGCGGCTCGCAACCTGGCGGGATGTGGCCGAGAAAATCTGCCTGCATACCGGCCCGGACGGCCTGATTGAGCAGTTCGACGGCTTTTTCAACTTGAAAGATGTCAACCTGGCCGATTACGAGCCGCGCACCAAATCGATGCACGAGATTTTCGGCGTCGAAGCGGCCAACGAGTACCAGGTGCTCAAACAGCCCGATGTGCTCATGATGCAATATCTCCTGCACGACGAATACACTGACGAGCAAATCCGCGCTAATTACGATTACTACACCCCACGCACCGACCACACCTACGGCTCCTCGTTGGGGCCGTCCATCCAGGCCATTGTCGCCTGCCTGATGGGCGATGTGGACGAAGCCTACGAACACTTCATCCGTGCCGCCCGCGCCGACCTGCGCGATGTGCGCGGCAACGCCGGCGACGGTATCCACGCCGCCTCAGCGGGCGGCATATGGCAGGCGCTTGTCTTCGGCTTCGGCGGCCTGCGTATCCACCCCGATGGCAGTTGGGAGACTCACCCGCGCCTGCCATCGCACTGGAAAAGCCTGGCGTTTCGCTTCACCTTGCGCGGCCAGCAGCACCTTGTGCGGTTGGAAAATCGTTAACCTGAAACTCTTGAGCCAGCGCAACTGCCATCCCTGAATTCAGGCATGGCAGTTGTCTTTTACGGACTTCATCACGAAGCCCGGCCTATTTGCATACCTGTAACCCAAACAAGGAGGAGTATCATGCCTATCAAAGCCTTTATCTTCGACCTCGACGGTGTCCTGACCGATACCGCTGAATATCACTATCGCGGCTGGAAGCGCCTGGCCGATGAAATCGGCGTCCCGTTTACCCGCGAGGAAAACGAAGCCTTGCGTGGCATTCCGCGCCGTGAATCGCTCCTGACCCTGCTCAAAGGACGCCCCGCCACCGAAGAACAACTGCAAGCGTGGATGGCGCACAAAAACGCCTACTATCTGGAGTTCATCCGCGAAATCTCCCCGGCGGATGTCCTGCCTGGCGCGCGCGAGCTGCTCGAAGAAATCCGCGCTGCCGGGTTGAAGTCCGCGCTCGGTTCGGCCAGCAAAAACGCAAGTGAAGTCCTCGAGCGGTTGGGGATTGCCAGCCTGCTGGATTCCGTCTCGGATGGCAACAGCGTCGAACGCCAGAAACCGGCTCCCGACCTGTTCCTGCACGCCGCCGCACAATTGGGCTTGCCGCCTCAGGAATGCGTCGTAGTCGAAGACGCCGCCGCCGGAATCGAAGCCGCCCTGGCAGGTGAATTCTGGACGATTGGCCTGGGGCCGCAGGCAAGGGTCGCAAAAGCCCACCACATCCTGCCATCCCTCGAGAATGTGAGACTGGCAGATTTGTTGGTGATGTTTGCAAGGTAGTGAGCAACTGATTTAGACACTCCCTCGCCTGGTAGCAATTCTCATTATGAAACTGAACCAGCCTGCTTTGAATATGTAGCGCCGCCTTCAGGCGGCGACTCGCAGGCTAAAGCCCGCGTTACATGGCGCATATTGAGAATTGCTGCTCGCCTGGGCGATAACTGGACAATCCCTATGCTTTCAGGTATGATTGGAACGTTCTACCCGCCGCTTGTCACGGCATTTTCTAATTTAATACCTTAAATAAGTTTGCGCCTGGTGTGCAGGCGGGGTTGAATTTTCTCAAAAATCCCAATGGTGGAGGACAAATGTCAGACCTGATTAAGCAAATCACGAGCGATTTTCAAAAGCAAATCGATTCCTTCCAGCCTGATTACAGTATCAGCGACGTTGGAACGGTGCTTGAGGCTGGTGATGGTATTGCCCGTGTTGAAGGCCTGGCCAACGTCCGTTCTCAGGAACTGGTGCAGTTCCAGAACGGTGTGATTGGCATTGCTTTCAATCTCGAGCAGGATAAAGTCGGCGTAATTGTCATGGGCGATTACGCCGGAATTGTTGAAGGGATGACTGTGCGCTCCCTGGGGCGCATTGCATCGGTGCCGGTTGGTGACGGATTGGTTGGGCGGGTTGTCAATGCCTTGGGAGAGCCAATCGACGGCAAAGGCCCGATTAATTTTAGCGGTTATCGCCCGATTGAGCGCATTGCCCCTGGTGTGGTCGAGCGTCAGGATGTGGACACGCCCATCCAGACCGGTATCAAGGCCATCGACGCCATGATTCCGATTGGGCGCGGCCAGCGTGAGTTGATTATTGGTGACCGTCAGACCGGCAAAACTGCCATCGCGGTGGATGCCATCATCAACCAGAAGGGCAAGGGAGTCGTCTGTATTTACGTCGCCATTGGTCAAAAGAAATCGGCGGTTGCCCGCACGGTGGCCCTGCTTGAACAAAACGGCGCGATGGACAACACCATTGTCGTTATCGCCTCCGCCGATGAAGCCGCCGCGCTGCAATATATCGCCCCATATGCCGGATGCGCCATGGGCGAAGAATTCATGGAAACCGGACGCGATGCCCTGGTGGTCTATGACGACCTGTCCAAGCACGCCTGGGCTTACCGCCAGGTGTCGCTGCTCCTGCGCCGCCCGCCCGGACGTGAAGCCTACCCCGGTGACCTGTTCTACCTGCACTCGCGCCTGCTCGAACGCGCCGCGCGCCTGGCCTATAAGTTCGTGATTACCAAAAAGGAATTCGAGGGCGAGCAAGCCAGCGAATCTGATGCTTTCGACGGCAAGGTCTACACCGGGCCGCTTTCAGCAGAAGATGCTAATGAAGCCCTCGAAAAACTCGAAGGCAAAGAAAATTTTAAGGTTGTCAAAGTAAAGGGCACGGGTGGTTCGCTCACCGCGCTGCCGATTATTGAGACCCTGTTGGGTGACGTATCCGCCTATGTGCCGACCAACGTCATTTCCATCACCGACGGCCAGATTTACCTGGAAGGCAACCTGTTCAATGCCGGTATCCGTCCGGCGGTCAACGTGGGCATTTCGGTTTCGCGTGTGGGTGGCGCGGCCCAGACCAAGGCTATGAAACAGGTCGCCGGACGCCTGCGCCTGGACATGGCCGCCTACCGTGAACTGGCCGCTTTTGCCCAGTTCGGCTCGGACCTGGACAAGGCCACCCAACGGCAGTTGAATCGTGGCCGCCGCATGCAGGAAGTCTTGAAACAGCCGCAATACAGTCCGGCTTCGATTGAGCATCAGGTGATTGTCCTGTATGCCGGTACCCAGGGCTTTGCCGATGAAGTTCCTGTTGAAAAAGTAAGCCAGTGGGAAGTTGATTTGCTCAAGTATATGGATGTTTCTCATCCTGAAATTGGCAAAGATATCGCCGAAAGCAAGCGCATTACAGAAGACAATGAGAAAAAATTGCGCGACGCACTCTCGGCGTTCAAATCGACCTGGCAGGCCTAACCCGTTTGCCGACTAGTTTTATCAACTAGCCGACGAGGAGACGAACTGATGGCTTCTGCCCGAGAGATGCGGCTTCGCATCAGAAGTGTAAAAAATATTTCACAAGTGACTCGCGCCCTGCAGGCAGTTTCGGCCAGCAAGGTGCGCAAGGCGATTGCAGCCCTGATGGGGACACGTCCCTACGCAACCAAGGCCTGGCAGGTTTTGACTCACATTTCAATCCAGCCGGGTCGTGATTCGTTGCATCCACTGCTGACCGTTCGTGAAAATGTCAAGAATACCCTGGTTGTCTTAATTAGCGGCGACCGCGGGCTGGCTGGCGCGTATAACACCAACCTGATACGCTACACCTTCCGCCATTTTGCCAATTGGCCGACACCGATAAAGTTTATTGCTGTCGGACGCAAGGGACGCGATTTGCTCCTGCGCCGCAGGCAACAGGTGATTGCCGATTTCAGCAATCTGCCCCCCGCACCCTCCTTCTCGGATGTTTCTTCGATTGGCCGCATGGCCGTTGAAGAGTTCCTGCAAGGTCGTGCCGATGAAGTTTTCCTGGTCTATACCGATTTTATCAACATGATTAGCCAGGAGCCGGTGGTCAAAAAACTCCTGCCGTTGGAAGTGGGCAGCGGCGAAGGTCGTGTCGCGGTCTTTGAGCAGCAAGGCCAGGCATCTGCGGCTTATCTGTATGAGCCTGCCGAAGCCGAAATTTTAGACCAAATCATTCCGCGTTTTACGGCTTTGCAGGTTTACCAGGCCATTCTGGAATCCCTGGCAAGTGAACATGCCGCTCGTATGGTGGCCATGCGCAATGCAACCGACAACGCCAATGAACTGGCCGGTGAGTTGCAATTGGAATACAACCAGTTGCGTCAGCAATCTATTACAAACGACATTCTCGATATTGCAGGCGGCGCAGAAGCGCTGGCCCAGCAAGGTATCACTAAATAATTTTGTTGGAGGCAAAAATGGCGAAAGAAACTGGCCGCGTAGTCCAGATTCAAGGTGGTGTGGTCGATGTGGCCTTTCCGGAAGGCAATCTTCCCGAAATTTACGAAGCGATTGAAGTCGAGCGACCGGGGGAACCCGCGCTCATTTTAGAAGTCCAGAAGCACCTGGGCGAGGGCTGGGTGCGCGCCATTGCAATGTCTTCGACCGATGGCTTGCAGCGCGGCCTGGCGGCGAATAAAACCGGTGCGCCGATTCGTGTTCCGGTTGGCCCGTCCACCCTGGGACGCATTTTCAATGTCCTCGGTGAACCGATTGATGAACTCGGCAAAGTCGACGCCGAAATGCACTATCCCATTCATCGCCCGGCGCCTTCCTTTGCCGAGCAATCCACCAGCACCGAAATTTTCGAGACCGGCATCAAGGTCATTGACTTGATTGCGCCCTTCACCAAGGGCGGCAAGACCGGCATTTTCGGCGGCGCGGGCGTGGGCAAAACGGTTGTCATCATGGAACTGATTCGCTCGATTGCGACAGTTCACCAGGGCAACTCGGTTTTCGCAGGCGTGGGTGAGCGCACCCGCGAAGGAACAGCCCTTTACCGTGAAATGATTGAGTCGGGTGTGATGAAAGACACCGTCATGGTCTACGGTCAGATGAACGAGCCTTCGGGAGTCCGTCTGCGTGTGGCCCTGACCGCCCTGGCGATGGCGGAATACTTCCGTGACCAGGGCAAGGATGTGCTGCTCTTCATCGACAACATCTTCCGCTTTACCATGTCCGGTTCCGAAGTATCGGCTTTGCTTGGGCGTATGCCCTCTGCGGTGGGATACCAGCCGACCCTTTCGACCGAGATGGGCGAACTGCAGGAGCGTATCACCTCGACCCGCAGCGGCTCGATTACCTCGATGCAGGCTGTCTACGTCCCGGCGGATGATTACTCCGACCCGGCCCCGGTGGCGACCTTCACCCACCTCGATGCCACCATCGCCCTCGAGCGTTCGATTGCTGAAAAAGGCATTTATCCGGCGGTCGACCCGCTGGTCTCGACCAGCCGCATCCTCGACCCGAACATTGTCGGGCTGGAGCATTACAACACCACCCGCGAAGTCCAGCGTGTTTTGCAGCGTTACAAAGACCTGCAAGACATCATCGCCATCCTGGGTGTCGACGAACTCTCGGAAGACGACAAATTGCTGGTGGCTCGCGCCCGTAAAATCGAGCGCTTCTTCTCGCAGCCGTTCTACGTTGCTGAGCAGTTTACCGGTATTCCCGGTACTTATGTTCCCTTGCGCGAGACGGTGGGCGGCTTCCGCGAAATCCTGGACGGCAAGCACGACGACCTGCCAGAACAGGCTTTCCTGCTGGTCGGCACCATCGACGATGCGCGCGAAAAAGCCGAAAAACTGGCTGAGGGCGGGTAAACCAGTGTCAAGTGTCAGGTGTCAGGTGTCAGGTGAAAACCTGACACCTGACACCTGACACCGGAGAACTTGTCATGACAATACGTTGTGAAATTGTTTCACAAGACCGGATGGTCTTTGAAGGCGATGCTGATATTGTCCTTTTGCCCGGCTCTGAGGGCGAGATGGGTATCTTGCCGCACCATGCCCCGTTGCTGACCACCCTGAAATACGGGATTATCAAGGTGCGCCAAAAGAACGAGGAACACCTTTTTACGGTTGCCGGTGGGGTGGCCGAAATCCAGCCCAGCATCGTGACCATCCTGGCGGATGCGGCGGAAAATGTTGAGGAAATTGATGTTGCCCGCGCAGAAGCGGCCCGCAAACACGCCGAAGAAGCCCTGAGCAAGATTAGCCCTGAAGATGCCGATGTCTACGAGAAACTGGAAATTACGTTGAGACGTTCCAATTTGCGCCTGGATGCGGTCAAGCGTCACCGCTCAGGGAAGCGATTCCCTGCCAACGAAGGATAACAAACGATTATGGCCGGTTTTTCTCGTGACCTGGGTATTGACCTGGGGACAATTTATACGCGCATTGTAGAGGGCAGCCAGGTTGCAGTCGAAGAGCCTACCATTGTCGCCATTGATGTTGCCGAACAGAAAATGGTCGCGGTTGGCAAGGAAGCCCGCGACATGCTTGGGCGTGTTCCCGATTCGATTGAAGTTGCCATGCCCCTGCAAAACGGCGTGATTGCCGATTATGAAATTACAGAAACTTTGTTGCGCGTTTTGCTTTTGCGAGTAAGCGGACCAATTCGCATTTTCAAACCCACCGTTATGATTTCGGTACCGTTTGGCGTTACCAGCGTCGAAAGCCGCGCGGTGCATGAAGCCATCCTGCAGGCGGGTAGCCGTGATGCTTATCTCATCCAGCAACCATTGGCTGCCGCTCTGGGCGTTGATTTGCCAATCAATGCTCCTTCGGGCAACATGGTCGTTTGCCTGGGCGGCGGCGCAAGCCAGGCGGCTGTGCTGGCGATGTACGGCATCGTTTCTGCTGAGACCTTGCGCGCCGGCGGTATGCACATGGACGAGGCAATTGTCACCTATGTGCGCCGCAAATACGGGGTGGTGATTTCCGGACAAACTGCCGAGCAGTTGAAAATTAAAATTGGCGCGGCAGTGCAGCAGGATACCGAACTGAGCATGGATGTTCAGGGTCAGGACCAGGTGACAGGTTTGCCGCGTCCTGTTACGATTACCACCGGCGAAATTGTCGAGGCCTTGCAGGAACCGCTCAAACAGGTCACGGAGACCTGTCGTCGTGTCTTGGAAAAAACGCCCCCTGAACTGGTGTCCGATATTATCGACCGAGGCATGGCCCTGACAGGCGGTGGCGCGCTCTTGCGTGGTATCGACAAATTGCTGACCAAGTCGCTCGGCATCCCGGCTTACCTGGTGGATAATCCGCTGACCTGTGTGGCCGAAGGCGCGGCGCGCGCCCTGCCGATGTATAACCTGTTGCGCCGTAACTTGCCGCCGGTTTAATCCTACAGGTTAACCGGGGATTCTATGACATTTGCTGTACAGAAGGCCGTATTTTTGGGGTGAGCGCGCCACAAATGCGTGCGCTCACCCCAAAAATACGGAAACTTATCACGGGAATTCTCAAAGAGCCTGACCGGGCAGGTTTCAGTAAGAAAGGAAGGATGGCATGTTGTCTTTCACGCTCTTGATTGCGATTGCTGCCGTTGCCGCCGTACTCGTTGTTGTTGCCGTCGCTTTTGTCTTTTGGCGTGCCAACCAGGTCGATATGACCGGCACAGGCGAAGATAAGCCTGACTGGGTGCGCTCCATCCCGCCGCCGCAGACGTTGGCAGCCACACGCGCCCGGCAAAAAGATTTCCAAATGTTCAATCACCAGGAAGGCGAAAGGCTGGCATCCCCATTTGCAGAGCAAATCGAAGATGTGTTGCAGGCTTTGCTCAGGGAGCATCCTGAACTCAACCATTATCACGTCGACCTGGGAACCGCGCCCGATGGCGGACTGGAAATCTGGGTCAATGAGCAAAAATTTGATGATATCGATGATATACCCGATGATGACCTGCGAGATGTCTTTCGGGATGCGATTGAAATCTGGCAAAACCACACAAAAGACAACTTGAAATAAAAAAACGGCCCCTTTTGGGGCCGTTTTTTTATTTCAAGTTTTTCTATGCGATGTAATAGGTAATGCGCTGTAGTCCGATGGTTGGGTCAATGTGCTGGACCCTGACGTGTGCCGGGGCAATTAACTTGAGCGGGGCATAGTTAAGTATCCCACGCACCCCGGCCTCGACCAGTTTATCGGCCACTTCCTGGGCTACCGAAGCCGGGACACATAACATGACGATTTTGATACTGGCGGCCTTGATGTCTTCAGCCAGGTTTTTAGAATCTCGAATCGGATGGTCGCAGACAACGTTCCCAATTTTGGCGGGGTCGGCATCGAAACACATGGCAACCCGAAAGCCGCGATTGGCGAATCCGTTATAGCGCGCAACGGCGTGACCAATATCGCCCATCCCGACCACTGCCACATCCCAGATGCGGTCAACGTGCAGGATTTGACTCAGGCGTTCGATGAGGAAGGGGATATGGTAGCCGGTTCCCTGTTTGCCAAACTCGCCAAATTGTGACAGGTCTTTGCGGATTTGGGCTGCTGAAATCCCCACTTTTTCCCCCAACTCCTGGGATGACGTGGTGGTTACACCGGTGTTGGCCAGTCGCTGCAGGGCGCGCAGGTAAACCGGCAGGCGGCTGACAATTACATCAGGCACGTTTTGATTAATCATCGAATAGGTCTCCCAGAAACGATTTAAGTTGATTAAATCTACCATAGAAGTCGTTTTTGTGCAATTCAGCGCAAACCAGTTTTTTGAGAACTCTCGTGATAGGCTCCCGCATTTTGGGATATGAGCGCGCGCATATACGCGCCCATATCCCAAAATGCGGCCTTCTTCACGGCAAATACCAGGGAAGCTGCAAACCACTTATGGTTGGGAAATTGATGTTTTTATGGGGTCGTGCTGATGTAGAGGTGATAGGCCACATAGCGCACGTCGGAAGCCGAGCCATCGGCCTGTAGTTGCAACAGGTACGAAACGCCGCTTAGGGCTTTGAATGGCACGCCGTACTGACCGCATAATAACCCAGGGAACTCGCTTACCAACAAGCCGTTCTGGCGCATTTCGGTGCTGATGGCGCCATTGCCGCTGCATTCCAATTTGAAATAGATGAATACGGCCTGCCCCGATTGCGGGGTGACAACTGTGAATTCAAGCCAGTCTGCCCGGTCGCCGGTGGGCGCGGAAAGGTCGCTGGCGTAGATGATTCGGCGCGTTCCAGCCGGGGAGAAACTCAGGCGCACGGCGGGATTGTCGGCGGAGTCCATGTCGTCAACGGCGGGTTGGTAGCCCTCGCCGGAGGGCGTCGTTTCGGGTTGCCCGATGCCGGCCTGGGGTGGCGGCTGGATGGGCTGGCCCTGGTTGTCGAAGGCGGGCAGGCTGTCGAGGAAGAAGCCTTCATACTCGATGTAAGCGACCGCAATCCAGGCGCGTTCTGCCGAGCCGTTTGGAAATTCGATTTGCACCCAGGTGATGTTCTGGTTGCGCCCGGTCAGCGTGACGGTGGTGTTGGCGTCCATGATGGCGACGGCCTCGAAACTTGAAGCGGGGCCGCCGCGCACGTTGATGCGGCTGGTGGTGCGGGCGCTGCGCTTTGGTTCACTGGTTTCCGGTTCGGGGGCGGGCTGGCTTGGCTCAGGTTCACTGGTGGCAATCACTGTCTGTGCAGGTTCAGCATCTACCAGAATGGACAGGCGTTCGACATCCTCGGTCAGTTCGACAAATTGGGCTGTCACCCAGCCGATACCATTGGGTGATTGTGGGAAAGTGATGGCAAGCCATTGGGCGTTGCCATTCCGCCCAA
>JAWOIR010000195.1:0-12929 GCA_046484545.1 Anaerolineales bacterium | reverse complement strand
ATCTTGCAAAGCGTCATTATTGACCGTCCCGAAACCAATCGGCTTCAAATAACGCTTAACATAAAAATCCCCGGCACTCAATTCCCGCCTAATCAAAGTGTGTCTATGAACATGAGCCACCAAAGGGAGTCGAACCCTTGACCTGACGATTACGAATCGTCTGCTCTACCAACTGAGCTATGGTGGCTTGTCGAGCGGGCGAAATTATACAGGATACAGGCCAGATTCGCAAGAAAAAGATTCTTTTTGGGGTATGATTAAGCCATGCTCAATGTTGCCATGCTCTCTTATCACACCTGTCCGCTGGCGACCCTGGGCGGCAAGGATACCGGCGGGATGAACGTATACGTCCGTGACCTGACCGCCGAACTCGGACGTCAGGGCGTACATGTGGATGTCTTCACCCGTTCGCAGGACGAACACGTCCCGCACGTCTTGCATGACCTGGGCTTTGGCAACCGCGTGGTGCATATCCCTGCCGGGCCGGAGCAGCCGATGCCAAAAAAGGAACTGGCCGGGCATATTCCGCAATTCGTCGAGGGCATCAAGCAATTCGCCGCTGAGCGCGGCATCCGTTACGATGTCATCCACAGCCATTACTGGATGTCGGGGCTGGCGGCGGAACAACTTAAGGCCGAATGGGGCGCGCCGATTGTTCACATGTTTCACACCCTGGGCGAGATGAAGAATCGCATCGCCACCAGGGAGGACGAGAAGGAAGGTGCATACCGTCTGGATGGCGAACGCCAGGTCTTACGCGCGGCGGATGTCATTCTCGCCGCTACCCTGGCAGAGAAAGCCCAGTTGCAATGGCTGTATAAAGCCGACCCGCGCAAAGTGACCATCATCCCGCCGGGGGTCGATATCTGTCACTTTTACCCGATTCCGCCCGACGAAGCCAAAGAATACGTTGGCATCCCCAAAGAAGACCGCATGGTGCTCTTTGTCGGGCGTATCGAGCCGCTCAAGGGCGTTGATACGCTCATCAAGTCGATGTCCTGCCTGCGGGTCAATGAGATTGAACGCCCGGCCTATCTGGCGGTCATCGGCGGCGACCCGAATGTCCCGATGGAGCAGATGAGCGCTGAAATGCTGCGCCTGCAATCCCTGTGCGAAGATTTGTGTATGGACAGGATGGTAGTTTTTCTCGGCAAGCGCGAGCAGGACAGCCTGCCGTATTATTATTCCGCCGCCGAAGTGCTGGTCATGCCCTCCCATTATGAATCGTTTGGCATGGTCGCACTGGAGGCGATGGCCTGTGGTACGCCGGTGGTCGCCTCCCAAGTGGGCGGGCTGGCCTTTCTCATACAGGATGGAATCACAGGATTTCATGTTCCCGACCAGGACGAAGACGCCTTATGCGACCGTCTGACCCGCATCCTGGGTGATTCGTCCCTGCGTGAGAAAATGGGCCGGGCCGCTGCCGATTACGCGCGTAGTTACTCGTGGGGGCAAATTGCCGGACAGGTAAGCAAGATTTATGAGCAATCACTTGAAAAAGTAGCCTAAAAAAAAGAGACGCGGGAGAAACATCCCGCGTCTCTTTTTTTATATTTTTCCCAGCCCCCTCAGCACCCGCTCCGGCGTCAGGGGGAACTCATCAAACCACACCCCTGTCGCGGCGTGGACGGCGGCGGTGATGGCTGGGGCCAGCGGCAGGTAGGGCATTTCGCCCATACCGCGCGCGCCGTAAGGCCCAATTGGGTCGGCGTATTCCAGGATGAGCGATTCGACGTTTTCAGGGATGTCCAGCACCGTCGGAATCAGGTAGGTGGATAGTTTATCGGTCAGCAAATAGCCGTCGCGCTGAATCATGTTCTCCAGTACCGCATACCCGGCGGCCTGCACCACCGCGCCCTCGATTTGTCCCTGCACCTGCTGCGGGTTGACCGCCTTGCCGACATCGTCGGCGCAGATGACGTTCAAGAGTCGCACCTGTCCGGTTTCGGTATCCACTTCCACTTCCACCGCTTCGGCCACATAGCCGTAGGCAAAGTTCGGGTCCGATTTGCCGGTCTCCGGGTCAAGCGGCGTGGTGCGCGGCGGACGGTACTGATAGGTGGCAATCGCCGGGCGTTCTTCGTGCTGCCATTTTTCGAGCGCCAGTTCGCAGGCGCCCTTGATGGAATTACCCGCCATGAAGGTCATGCGCGAAGCCGAAACCGAGCCGGAATTGCCGCTGGTGGCCGTATCAGATGCGACCAGTTGCACCTTTTCAAGTGGCAGATTGAGAGTCTCCGCGGCAAACTGGACAAAGGCCGTGTGCGACCCTTGCCCGACTTCGGCCCCGGCGTGGTACAAAATGGCCTGCTCGATTTCCGCCTTGCCGCGCAGTTCGACGGTTGCCATGCACTGCTCCGGCGCGCCAAACGAAAAGCCGACATTTTTGAAGCCGCAGGCAAAGCCCCAGGCGCGTTTGACCGCCGGGTGTGCCTTGCGTGCCGGGGATTGCACCTTCATTTCTTCCATGCGCGCCACACACTTTTCGACCACCAGCCCCATCGAGACGCCCTTCGGTAGCGGCGTGCCAACCGAGAGAATCGAGCCTTCTTTTACCAGGTTTTTGTGGCGCAGTTCAACCGGGTCCATGCCCAGTTTTTCGGCTAATTTATTCATCTGCTGTTCGGCGGCGAACAGCCCTTGCGGTCCGCCAAAACCGCGAAACGCACCGGTGACCATGTTGTTGGTGTAAACCGAAGCCGAATCGACTTTCACATTTGGAATTTCATACGGCCCGGTACACATCAGGGTGGCGTTGCCCTGCACTTTGGTTGAAGTATAGGCATACCCGCCTGAGTCGGCATACATGTCCACTTCGGCGGCCAGCAGTTTGCCGTCCCTAGTCGCGCCCCAGCGCGCCCGGATGTGGTACGGATGGCGTTTGTGGTGCGCGAACATCGACTCTTCGCGGCTCCACACAATTTTAATTGGGCGATTGATTCCGCGCTGTGCCAACCGCCAAACTGCCAGCGCCAGCACAATCTGCACCGACATATCTTCGCGCCCGCCAAAGGCCCCGCCAATGGCTGGATAAATGACGCGCACCTGGTCCAGCGGCAAGTTAAGGGCATGGGCGATTTGCTCCTGGTCTTCGTGAGTCCACTGCCCGGCGACCAAAACTGTCACCCGGCCTTCTTCGTCGATATAACCGAGTCCGGCTTCGGGTTGCAGGTAGGCGTGTTCCTGCATCGGGGTGTCGTACACGCCCTCGACGACCACATCCGCCGCAGCGAAGGCCGCCTCCACATCCCCCTTGCGAATACGGTAGCGCAGGATGACGTTCGAGTCTCTATCCGGGTGCAGCAGGGGCGCATCCGGTTCCATCGCGGCCAGCATATCGGTCACAACGGGTAGGTCTTCATAATCCACATGAATCAGGTCGCGGGCCTGGGCGGCAATTGCTTCTGTTTCCGCTACCACCACTGCCACCTGGTCGCCAATCCAGCGCACGCGCTCGCCGTAGGGCTTGTTCGAGCCGGGGCCGCATAGCACCGGCTGGTCGGGCATGATTAAGCCGTATTCGTTGTTTGGCACATCTTTGGCGGTGAAAACGGCTATCACGCCCGGCAGAGCTTCGGCCTGGCTGGTGTCGATGTTTTTGACAATTGCGTGCGGCCGGCCCGCAAACAGGATTTTCATAGTAGCCTGCTCGGGCAGGTTGATGTCGCCGGGGTAAAGCGCTTCGCCGGTCACTTTGCTGGCGGCATCCAGCCGGGTGACGGATTTTCCGATGATTTTCGTCATTGTTACCTCGTTGGTTAGCGGGTGTATTTCTTGGCCCGAACTTTGGGCGCGGGTTCATCCAGGGGCGCATAGCGCGGCACAGCGGCGCGATAAATCAGGCCGTAAATGATTGAAAGAACGCCCGAAAGCACCAGCGCAATCATGAAAAAATAGACCAGTTTTAGTTTTAGCATGGGTATTGAGCGCATCCACCGGCCAATATCACTCAAGACCGGCGCAGCCATGAACCAATCCGGGAATTTGAAAGGCGTCGAAAGCCCTCTGGCAAATCTCTGAACCTCGATAACCTCGGAAGCCTGCGAAACTTTGACCAATTCCACCGCCCCAAACCAGGCAATAATGGGAATTAGAATCATAATCATCAGGCCAATCCCGCGCCAAATTGGGTGAACCTTGTACGGTCTTCTGAACTCTCTCTTGTGTGCAGAATTGTATTTCGACATCGCCTACTCCTTTTCGGGGTATTTGCTGGCTTCTTCGATGGCTTTGATAATTTTATAATAGCCTGTGCAGCGGCACAGGTTGCCGGTAATTGCCTGTTCGATGGCGTCGGTATCGGGACGGGGGCGTTCTTCGAGTAGTTTGGCCGCCGACATCAGGAAACCCGGTGTGCAGTAACCGCACTGCACCGCGCCCTCGTGAATAAACGCCTGCTGCACCGGGTGCAACTGCTCGTGGTTCGAAAGCCCCTCCACCGTCACAATCTCAGCCCCATGCGCGCGCGTGGCCGGAACCAGGCACGACATGACCGCCTGCCCATCCAGGAAAACCGTACAAGCGCCACACTCGCCCTCGGCGCAGCCTTCCTTCGAGCCAATCAACCCGGCTTCCTCGCGCAGAAAATGCAGCAGGGTCTTCTCATGGCCGGTATTGAAAGTATATTCTTTGCCGTTAATCGTTGTGTGGATGTCGGCGCCCGCAACGTGGTGCGCGCCCGAAAAGCCGTTTGCTGGCTGGTGCTTATCACTGCCCCACAGCAGGACCGGTTCAGACGGGACCCCGGCCTGGGTCTCGTTATCTCGAATCGCTTCCAGCCCGCGCTTGGCTCCTACCCGCGTCAGTTCCCGCCTGTAGGCTGCCGAGCCGCGAATATCGTCGATTGGCGTGGCCGCGTCACGAGTCAGTTCTGATGCCCGGGCAATCACCTCGTCAGACAAGGTCTTGCCGACCAGGTAGGACTCGGCTTGCGGGGCGTGGATGATGGTCGGTGCAACCGCCCCCAGCGTGATGGATGCTCCGGTAACGGTAGCCTCGTCAAAGGTCAGGACGAGCGCCAGATTGACGACCGAAATAGCCTGGGCGCGGCGCAGGGCCATTTTCATGAAGGTCCCGCTTTGATTGGTCGTCATCCCCTTAAAGGCGAGTTCGACCAGCATTTCATCGTCCTGCATGACGGTTTTGCGCACACCGGTATAGAATTCGTGCAACGGCACGCGCCGCTCGCCGCGCGTTGATTGCAGCACCACCCAGGCATCCAGGGCCATCAGCGGGGTGATGGTGTCGTTGGCGGGCGAAGCGGTGATGAGATTGCCCGCGACCGTGCCGCGATTGCGGATTTGCGGTGAGCCGACTTCCCAGGCCGCGCGCACCAGCGGAAAGGCGCGTTCGCGCAATAGCTTGGAGGCGGCAACCTGGTTGTGCGTAACCATTGCACCCAGGTGCAGCACGCCGTCTTCGTCCAGGATGATTTCGTCCAGGCCGGGAATGCGGGTAACGTCAATAAGTATTTCAAGCCCGGGACGGGCTTTACGTTCCAGTTCGAGAATCAGGTCGGTCCCCCCGGCGATGATGCGGGCTTTTTTGCCGTGTTTTGCCAGGGCTTCGAGTGCTTCCCCGGTATTTTTGGCAGAGAGTACTTCATGCCACATATTTTTCTCCTTGTTCGAGGTGGTGGGGTAGGGTAATTTTACATCGGAAATTGAGGTACCGCCGCCTTTAGGCGGCTTTTATTCTGGCCATTTCTGCAGGCTGAAGCCTGCAGTACATGGTATCACCTCGGCGTGGTCAGCAAGTAGCCGCCATCCACGATGATGATTTGGCCGAGAATCATGCGCGCGGCGGGTGAACACAGGAAGGCCACCACCCCGGCGACTTCTTCGGGCGTGACCAGCCGCCCGGCGGGGGCTTTGTCGATGAAGGTTTGCAGGATATTATCCTTACCCTGCATGGCGGTAAAATGCGTCAGCGCTTCGGTGGCGACCACGCCCGGAGAAACTGCGTTGACGACGATGTTTTTGGCAATCAGTTCGACCGCCAGGTAGCGGGTCAGCGATTCCAATGCAGCCTTGCTCGCGCCGACAACGATGTAATCGGGCAGGATGCGGGTGGAGCCAGCCGAGGTGATGCTGACGATGGCCCCGCCGCCGCGCTTCTCCATGAGCGGGACGGCTTTTTGCGCCCCGAATAGCAGGGAACGGGCGTTGATGTTCATCGTCCAATCCCAGCCTTTGGGCTTTTGTTCCAGGGCAGGGCGGTTGTAACCCGATGCGGCGTTGTGGATGAAAAAGTCCAGGCCGCCGAATTCCCTTTCAGTTTCATCGAACAGGCGCGCCAGTTCGTCCAGGTCGCCAATGTCGGCTTTGACGAGCAGCGCGCGGCGTCCGAGGGCTTCCACTTCGCGGGCGGTCTCTTCCGCTGGAGCGCGGTTACGGAAGAAGTTGATGACCACATCAGCGCCCTGGCGGGCAAAGTGCAGGGCGATGGCGCGTCCGATTCCACGTCCTGAGCCGGTAATCAGGGCGGTTTTGTATTTGAATAGGGGCGTTTCGCTCATAACCTGATTTTACATTAAAAGTAAAGTTCACGCACGTATGCGTGAACTTTGTCTGACAAATTCATTCCGTAGCGCAAAATGCCATTTTGCGCTACATTCTTTTATGTGTCGCTGCTAGTGGTACCATTGAAGACTTCGTAGCGACGTTCAAAGGTGGCGGTGGCTTCACGCGTCAGTGTAACCACATTGCGGATTGCCGGGCGGATGCCCTCGTCGTTGCCGATATTCGCTTCGACGGTACTGAGCGCGCCGTCAATCTGTTCAGCGACATCGAAGAAGGCGTTGTCGAAGGCGTACAGTTTTGCCAGTTCTTCCTCGTTGATTTTTACCGCGTCGAAGAAACCGGAGTAGCCGTAAGTGGCGTTGCGAATCTTGTCGGCGAAGATGCGAATTTGCAGGGCCGCCTTCTCAAGTTCATCTACATATTCGATACCGCCTTCGCTGATGATGTCGGTCTGCAGGCGTGAGGTGCGTTTGTAGAGTTCCTCGAAGCGGTGGGCTACGGTATCGCGCACCAGTTTGTCGGCAGAGCGCCGGTCCGAGCGCTCGATGTAGCCGCTAAAACCGGGGATGTGCGAGAGTAATTTCCTGATTGGGTCGTGGTCACCCGTAACTCGTCCAAAAAAGTCGCTCATGGTTCCTCCTTCGGGAAAACAATGAATCGGCAAGAATTAGGTTCTTTGAGAATTTCCGCGATTAGTCCTCGACGGCAAATATTTAAAGAACCAAGAATTAATATCCATTATAGCCTGACTTTGTAGGTATAATCAAGCCGTCTTTGGTTCTATGCCGATTTACGCGGTGCACCCGCTAAAGTTGCATTTTGTCCGCAAACCGTTGCGGCGAACATTTCACTTATTTGCAAAGGAAGGGTACGATTATGATTGTCACGACCAAAAAATTGTTTGCAGCCGCTTATGGAAAATATGCCATTGGGGCCTATAACATCAACAATCTTGAGCAGGCAATGGGTCTGTTTCGTGGTAGTGTCGACAGCAAAGCGCCGTTCATTATCCAGATTAGCAAGGGCGCGCGCGCTTACACCCACAAGAAGATGCTCGAAGGCCTGATTTCCTCGGCCAACGAAGTTTTCCCCGAAGCCATTTTTGCCGTCCATCTCGACCATGGTGATGAGGAGACCTGCTACGATAGTATCGAGAGCCGCTTTTATAGTTCGGTGATGATTGACGCCAGCCATGAGCCTTTCGAAAAGAACATCGAAATCACCCGCCGGGTGGTTGAAGCGGCCCACGCCAAGGGGTTGGTGGTCGAGGCCGAACTGGGTATGTTGGGCGGCGTCGAGGAGCATGTGGCCGTTGATGAAGCCAATGCCAAACTGACTGACCCGCGTCAGGCGCGCGAGTTTGTTGAACGCTCCGGCTGCGATTCGCTGGCGGTTGCGATTGGAACCAGCCACGGGGCCTTTAAGTTCACCGGCACACAGGGCTTGCGCTTTGATGTTCTTGCGCAAATCCAGAAGGAACTGCCCGGCTTCCCGCTGGTCATGCACGGGTCAAGTTCGGTGCCGCAGGACGAGGTCGAGCGCATTAATAATGCCGGTGGCCAGTTGAAGGGCACCAAAGGTGTGGATGAAAACCAGTTCCGCGAAGCCGCCACCCTGGGCGTGACCAAGGTCAATATCGACACCGACGGCCGACTGGTGTGGACACGCGTTCACCGCGAGCACTTCCGTGACCATCCCGAAAACTTCGACCTGCGCCCGGTCGGTAAGATTTTCATGGACGAGTATGCCAAGTTCATTGCCCATAAGAACGAAAAACTGGGCAGCGCCGGTCACCTCGACGAATTGCGCGAACTGGTTTCATAACAGAAAGGAAGACCCCGAAGGTCATAGCGTGCCTTTGGGGTCTTTTTTATCATGCCTTTTAGCGACCAGAATATCAACCCGAAGCGTTACCAGATTATCCCGCGCGTGCTGGTCTTTGCCTGGCGTGGGGAGCATGTCCTGTTGTTGAAGGTCAGGGGCAAGGGCAGTTGGGATGGACGCTATAACGGATTGGGCGGCCATATCGAGCGCGAGGAAACAGCCCTGGCGGCAGCGCGGCGCGAGCTGCAGGAAGAATCCGGTTTGCAGGCTGACCTGCGTCTGGTCGGGACTGCGCTGATAGACACGGGCAAAAGCCCCGGCATTGGTTTATATGTTTTTAACGGCGAGGCAGGCGCGGGGGAGTTTGTTCCCAGCGAGGAAGGGGAACTCGCCTGGATTCGGCTGGGGGAGGTGAAAAATTTTCCAGTGTTCGAGGATGTCCCTATTTTTCTGAATAAAATTCGTGCGATGCGCCCGGATGATGCGCCTTTTTCGGCGCGTTCTTTTACCGATGCGGAAGGGCGCTGGCAGGTTGTTTTTGAGGCTTGAGCGCGGTTTTTAGGGATATTTGCACAGCCAATGGCCAAAATAGTGACATTCGACGTGATAATTGTCCATCGTTCAGGTAGTATAATGAAATTATGAATGTGATGTCTGACAATAAAATTGTCAGCGCCCTTTGGCGGTGGTCGAACTATGCCTGGTTAGCAAAAATGCTGACCAGGTTTCGTTTTAAGTGGTTCTTTGGGAATTCTCGTTATAAGTCTCCGCATTTTAGGATATGGGCGCGCGCCGCGCAAGCATGCGGCATGCTCATATCCCAAAATACGGCCTTCTTTACGGGGCAAATAGCAGAGAGCCTTTTAAGTTCATGGAGGAGAACCGATGAAATTGAGCAAACTTGCATCTGCAATTGTAGAGTCGCCAACTCTGGCGCTTAATGAGGAGGCGCGGCTCCTTCGGGAGCGCGGTGAACCAATCATTCATCTGGGTATTGGCGAGCCGAAAAACAAAACCCCGCTTGCGGCTATTCTGGCTTCGGCGTCTAAACTGACCAGCGGCGAGGTCAAATACACTCCGGCTGATGGAACACTTGCGCTTAAAAAGGCCATCATCCGCTATACCGAGGAAAATTATGACCGTCTGGTTGCGCCTGAAAACGTGATTGTGACCAATGGAGCCAAGCAGTCGCTGTTCAATATTTTCTATAGCATCCTGAATCCGCAGGATGAAGTCGTCATCCTGGCTCCGTACTGGGTTTCGTACCCGGAAATTATCAAGATGTGCATGGGGCGTCCGGTCATTGTCACACCTGAAGATGGGACGTTTACCCCGCGCTTCGAGGACATCGAGCAGGCGGTGACGGGTTACACCCGCGCGATTATCGTCAATAGTCCGAATAACCCGTCGGGGGTGGTCTATCCGCCGGAATTAATTGAAAAATTGGTTGATTTCTGCGAACGCAAGGGCATTTTCCTGGTTTGTGATGATATTTATCACAAACTTGTTTTCGATGGCAAAGAAGCCGCGCCCGCCTGGCGTTTTACCAAGCGGGATGTGGAAGATTCGCATGTTATCGTGGTCAATGGCGTGGCAAAAGTTTACGGCATGACCGGCTTCCGGGTTGGATGGGTGGTTGCGCCGCGTGCTCTGGTGCGAGTGATGACCAATGTAACGGTGCAGACCACTTCGGGAGTCTCGCCGGTCAGCCAGGCGGCGGCGGAGGGGGCGCTGAACGGCCTGCAGAATATCGTCGAGGCGCTGCGCTTGCAAATCCAGAACAATCGCGAAGTCCTGCTGCAAGAAATGCGCACTTTCAACGGCGCGCGGCTGATTAAGCCGGATGGCACGTTCTACGCCCTACCCGATTTGCGCGCTTTCAACACCAATTCAGTTGAGATTTCACGCTTCCTGCTCCAAAAGGCGCTGGTTGTGACCGTCCCGGGCAAGGAGTTTGGCATGGAAGGACATATTCGCCTGTCGGTCGCCGGCTCGGTGAAGGATGTGACCGAGGGCATTGCGCGCATCAAATGGGCGCTCGACCCGACTTCGCCGAACGAGATTTACATTGGCGATCGCAAGATGATTCGGGATTGGTTATGAGAGAAGACAGAATAGTGAGTAGAGAATGGTCAAAGGCATTACTCATCTCTAATTATCTGGTCTCTAATCATCGGAGGAAACTATGAATAACTTACTCAACATCAAAACCCCCGCCGAGTCTATTGCCCAGGCGCGCAAGGCGGATTACAACCTGTCCAATCATGGCGTGTCGAATTTACGCCTGGCTTACTGGAACCTGACCACCGAAGCCCTGTACGAGGAGGCTTCCTTCCGCGGCGAGGGCGCGATTGTGGCGGGCGGCCCGTTTGTGGCCAATACCGGCAAGCACACGGCCCGCTCGGCCAACGATAAATTTGTCGTCCGTGAGACCGATTCGGAAGGCAATATCTGGTGGGGCGTGTATAACCGGCCAATCGAAACCGGAAAATTTGATGCCCTGTATGCCCGCCTGCTGGGTTTCCTGCAAGGCCGCGATGTTTTTGTGCAGGATGTCTATGCCGGGGCCGATGAAAACTATCGCCTGCCAGTGCGCATCGTCAGCGAGCTGGCCTGGCACAGCCATTTTGTGCGCAATATGTTCATCCTGCCTGAGTCGCTTGAAGAATATAAGCGCTTTGTGCCGGAATTTACCATCATGACGATCCCATCTTTCAAGTCGGCTCCTACGGTTGATAACACCAATGGCGAAACATTCATCTGCCTGTCATTCGAGAAAAAACTGGCGATTATTGGTAATTCGGCGTACGCAGGCGAAATCAAGAAGTCGGTATTCACGATTTTGAATTACTTGCTGCCGCTCGAAGGCGTACTCTCGATGCACTGCTCGGCCAACGTCAGCCCGGACAATGCCGATGATGTGGCCCTGTTCTTCGGCCTGAGCGGAACCGGCAAAACGACCCTGTCCGCCGACCCGACCCGGCGCTTAATCGGCGACGACGAACATGGTTGGAGCGACGAGGGTGTCTTCAACTTCGAGGGCGGCTGCTACGCCAAGGTCATTGGCCTGTCCGAATCCGCCGAACCGGAGATTCACGCCACCACCCATCGTTTCGGGACGGTGCTCGAAAACGTCATCTTCGACCCGATTACCCGCCTGATCGACCTGGACGACGACACCCGCACCGAAAACACCCGCGCTTCGTACCCGCTGGAGTTTATCGCCAACGCTGTCCCTGAGAAAAAGGCCGGGCATCCCAAGAACATCATCATGCTGACCTGTGACGCCAGCGGAGTCATGCCGCCCATCGCGCGCCTGACCCCGAACCAGGCACTGTACCAGTTCATTTCGGGTTATACCGCCAAAGTCGGCGGGACGGAAATCGGCCTGCGCGACGAGCCGGAAATCACCTTCTCAGCCTGTTTCGGCGGCCCGTTCATGGTGCATCATCCCTACAAGTACGCGGACTTACTTAAAAATAAAATCGAGCGTTACGGCGTGACCTGCTGGCTGGTCAATACCGGTTGGGTCGGTGGGCCGTATGGGGTTGGCAAGCGCATCAGCATCCGCTATACGCGTGCCCTGCTGAATGCCGCACTGACCGGAAAATTGCAGGATGTCGAATACTACCAGGACCCGGTATTTGGCTTTGAAGTCCCCAAAACCTGCCCGGATGTGCCGGAGAGCGTACTGCAGCCCTGGTCATCCTGGCCAAGTCGGGCCGAGTACGACCGTCGCTACAAGGATTTGGCCGCGCGTTTCAGCCAGAATTTCAAAAAATTTGAGGACGGCACACCCCGGGACGTCATCGATGCCGGGCCGAAGTTTTAGTAATTCGCTTTATCAACAAGGATAAAAGTCCTTCGACTGCGCTTTTCTGCATAAAGTGCCACGTCCTCCCGAAGGACATCGGGACGATGTGAGCGGAGGGTGAAGCGTATTTTGCGCAGCCCGTAGTCGAAGGGCGCTCCGCTCAGGACGTGTGCAACAGTCTAATCCTTCAAATATTGGTCAAAAAACGCGATGGTGCGATTCATGGCGGTGGTGAAGTAATTCGAGATGTTATGGTTGTCGTTGGGGTAGGTGTATAACTCTACCACGCCACCGGCGGGTTCGATTTCATCGGCCAGGTTGATGGAAAAAGCGACCGGCACATCGTTGTCGCTTGTGCCATGATGCAGTTGTACCGGGCCGGAGAGTTCGGCCAGATAGGTATTGGCCGAGACCGAGCCCCAGAAATCGGGATTGGTTTCAGGGGAGCCGTATTGTTCCATCCAGCCGGCGCGCCAGCCGTAGCCGCGTGAACTGGGCGAGGGGGTGAAGTTGCCCGTCCGCCGCCAGCAGCAGAGCATATCGGGGTAGGAGGCGACGACGCCAGCCCAAATGACCCCAGCCTTGACATCGCCGGATATGACCATGGCGCGCAGGGTCAGGAATCCGCCCATTGAGTGGCCCCACATGCCGATTTTTTCGGGGTTGACGTCAGAATGACGCTGGAGCGCAGCAACGGCGTTAAGAGCATCTATCGTGTAGCCAGGGTGCCCGTACGCACCGGTTGGCTGACCTTCGGATTGGTCGTGGCC
>JAWOIR010000164.1:0-5077 GCA_046484545.1 Anaerolineales bacterium | reverse complement strand
TTTTTGGCCCTGACAACCTATCTCAACCGCATCCTGCAGGATGTTTTCTTTGCCGGTTTCTATATCTGGACCATCCCGTTTGCCCCGGAAGAGATGGATATTTCTGCCCGCGCTACCGTCTTTTCGTGGATTTTGGGTGCCCTGGTTGCCCTGGCGGTGTCGGTGACCATCGAAGCCTGGGTGCGCCGCTCACCTGACGGGCAGGATAATTTGAAATCTGCGTATCTTGTCCCGCTGATTCCGCTGGTCTCGATGCTGGTGGGGGGTATCCCGGTTTGGATGATTGGCCGCCAGGCGATGTACGGAACCTGGGCCGACCGCTTTTTCTTTGGCCTGTATTTGGGCGCGGTTTGCCTGATTGTTTTATTTGTTCTCTGGTTTACGCGCCGTGAGGCGCGCGCTGTGCAGCACCTGGCCCTGGCTTTGCTACTTGTCGGGTCATTTTCGCTGCAATTCCGGTCGGCCAACAAATACGCCCTAAACTGGGATAGACAGCGCGATTTTTTCTGGCAACTCAAATGGCGCGTGCCGTCCCTGGATGACAAAGCCTTTATCGTTTCCCCGCTTTCGCCTGTGGCGTACAACGTCAACTACCAGATGGCCTTTTCGATAAACATGATTTACGACCCGGCTGCGCCAACCGAGGACGTGCGCCATTGGTGGTACAACGGCATGGAGCAACTTGTGTACTATGACGAAGGTCAGGCCAATTCGCAAGAGCCTGTCAGCACACAATTTCGTAACATCACTTTTGAATCGGACATGACCCGCGCCGTTCCGGTTCTTCATCGTCTTTCAATTGCCTGCCTCTTGGTCGCAGACCCGATTTACCTTGAAGCCCCCCTGCTCTGGCCAAATGAGCGCAGCATGTTCCTGACCACCCATCCAGAAATGATATTGACCGAAGATTTGCCCATGCCGGTGGATGTCTTCGGGGCAGAACCGGCGCGGGACTGGTGCTATTACTTCCAGAAAGCCGATTTGGCGCGCCAGTACGCCCACTGGGACGATGTCCTCACCCTCTGGCAGCAAGCCGACTCCCAGGGACTCAAACCCGCCTACGGTCCCGAATACCTGCCCTTTATCGAGGCCAGTGCCCGCCTGGACGATTGGAAATCCGCCCGCACCTTCACCCGCCGCGCCCTGGAGACGACTGACAACATGCAGCCGCTGCTGTGCAGCAATTGGGAGCGGATTCTGCAAACGACACCCGCCTCCCCGGACGCCCAGGAAGTGTGGGAGAGCCTCGACGCCGAACTCGCCTGCCAGGCAGGATAAGCCGGAAATATCAGAGAACCGATAACAAAAGGTGGGGTCGTGTGAAAATTTTATGTTTTGTTAATCCAGGCAGGATATAATAGCGTTAACGGAGCAAAACATGAGACTTTTACGAATCTTTGTGATGGCCCTGGCGGCCCTTTCGATTTTCCTTCAGTCGGCCCAGGCCCAATCGGACGCGCCGCTGGTTTTGGTCATGGAGGCCAAAGGGGTGGTGGCTCCGGCCATGAAGGAATATATCCTGCGTGGCATCAAGACCGCCGAACAGCGCAACGCTGAATTACTGGTAATTAAACTCAACACCCCCGGCGGGTTGATTAGCGAGATGGAAGTCATCGTGCAGGCCATTCGCAGCAGTAACGTGCCGGTGGTGGTCTACGTTAGTCCGCGCGGCGGGACGGCCGGCAGCGCCGGGGCAGTCATGACGATTGCCGGTCACGCCTCGGCGATGGCCCCTGAGACGATTATCGGCGCAGCCAGCCCCATCAGCGGCGACGGTCAGGACATGGGCGAAACACTGGAGCGCAAGCAGAAAGAAGCCCTGCGTGCCCAGGTGCGCGCCCTGACGGAGGCACGCTCTCCCGAAGCAATTGCCCTGGCCGAAGACATGATTGAAATTGCCAAGGCCGTCTCGGCCAATGAAGCCATCGCAGTCGGACTGGTGGACTTCGTCGCCAACGACCTGGACGACCTGCTGCGCCAACTGGATGGTTTCGAGGTGCAAATGTCGGGCGGGCCGCGTACGCTCAACACCGCCAACGCGCAGGTCGAAGAGTTCGACATGACCTTTATCGAGCAATTGCTCGATATCCTCGTTAATCCCAATATCGTCTTCCTGTTGGTCACGATTGGCGTCCAGGCTATCCTGATTGAAATCTCCAGTCCCGGTGGATGGGTGGCCGGTTTTATTGGCGCGACCTGCCTGCTGCTGGCCGCTTACGGATTCGGTGTTCTGCCGGTTAATTGGTTCGGGGTGATTTTCCTGATTATCGCCTTCATCCTGTTCTTCCTGGAGATTCAAACGCCGACCATGGGCGCGTTGACCGCCGCCGGGGTGGTCTCGTTCATCATCGGTGGGCTGGTCTTGTTCAATTCGCCCGGCGTGCCGGAATTCCAGCGCGTTTCCATTCCGCTGGTGGTTGGCACCGCCATCGTGACCGGACTGGCCTTCGTCGTCATTATTGGCTTTGCGATGCGGGCCTTGCGCGCGCCACAGCGTACCGGACGCGAATCCGTGCTGGGAATGAGCGGCATCGCCGTCAGCGACATTGCTCCCGCCGGTCAGGTGTTGCTCCGCAGCGAAAACTGGAGCGCCGAACTGGCCGAAGGCGAGAAGCGCATCAAGAAGGGACAGGAAGTCGAAGTCCTCAATGTGCAGGGGCTGCGCCTGAAAGTCCGCCGCAAGCGATAATGCTATACGCTTGACTTGCTTTTTCCTAAAAGATAAAATAAAAATATTCGTGAGGTGATTATGGACAAAGGACAACTTTCGCAGGACGATTTTGGCACATTTTTGGAAAGCGTCAATCGCGCCGTCAAAAATGAAACCACTACCAGCCATGTTTCGATTCAAATTGTGCGTTACCTGTCGCAAAGCCATGAGGCGCGCGTCGAGACCATTTTGACCGATGTACGCACTTCGTTCAAGGAATTCAATCATGGTCTGGAAGAATTGAGCGCCGCCGGGCTGATTCGTCTGGAAGACGACGAGGAAGGCAGTATCATCGAACTGACAGAAGAAGGCCAACGCTGGGCGCAATCCATGTCCGCCCAGGACGAGGAACCCAACGGGGGGAACGGGTAATGGATATTTTGTGGTACGAATGGCTGACTGTTGCCGGGTTGGGCGTGGTGATTGGCATTACCGACATCATTTCACGCTACCGTGATAAACCCTATAGTGTGATATGGACTATGCCGAGCCTGTTTTACCTGTTTGTCAATGCACTGGCCTCGATAATGACCCTGGTCACCATTCGCGCCTTTGACTGGGATTTTGGTTTGCAGGGCATACGGGGCTCCTGGGCGCAGGTGCTTATCGCCGGATTTGGCGCCATGGTAATCCTGCGCACTTCGCTTTGGAATGTGCAGGTTGGCGACGAGAATGTGCCGATTGGCCTGAAAAACTTCCTGGAGACGCTTCTTGGTTCGGTCGATCGCGCTGTAGACCGCAAGCGCGCTCAGCAGCGCGCTGAAGCCGTCAGCAAGACCATGAAAGACGTTGATTTTGAAAAGGCTTCTCGGGCCTTGCCTTCTTATTGTTTTGGCCTGTTGCAAAATCTTAGCGTCGAGGAGCAGGAACAATTTGCCCGCAAAGTGGCCCTGCTGACATCTTCCCCGATGAACAACCGCGTCAAATCACTTTTGCTCGGCTTGTCTCTGATGAACCTGGTCGGTGAAAAAGTTCTTGAAACTGCCGTCAACAATCTGGCTGATGACATTCGCATCAGCCCGGCTGTCTTGCCTGCTGGCGCAGAAAGAGAAGACCGGGATTCGTGAGAAAAAACTTTTTCCCTGTTTTTTCCACACTTGCAAGACTCCTGCCCCTGCCGCTCAAGCAGGGGCTTTATCGATTCCCGCCCCTGGCGCGCCTGATTCGCGGCTCGATTAACGCCTCGGTCGCCGATGGCCTGAGCGAAGTCGAAATCGCCGCCGGAGACCTGCGCGGATACAAAATCCTCCTCAATCTGAAAGCCGAAAAGAGCCGCTGGCTCGGCACCTACGAACCCGAACTGGCTGAAGCCGTGCGCGAATTCGTCAAACCCGGCATGACCGTTTACGACGTGGGCGCGAACATTGGCTACGTTTCCATGCTGCTGGCGCACGCCGTCCGCCCGGACGGACAGGTTTTTGCCTTCGAAGCCCTGCCCGCCAACATTGAGCGCATCCGCGCCAATATCGGCCTGAATGACCTCGAAGAACGCATTCATCTCATCCCGCAAGCCGTTGCTGATAAAAGCGGTGAACTGACCTTCTACGTCCACGCATCGGTGGGCATGGGCAAAGTCGCCGGGTCTGCCGGGCGGTCAGAAGACCAGTACCAGGCCGAAATCAAAGTCCAGACTCTTTCGCTGGATGAATTTGTTTACCAACAGGATAATCCCGCCCCGCATGTCGTCAAAATGGACATCGAAGGCGGCGAAGTGCTGGCCCTGCCCGGCATGAAGCGCATCTTGAACGAACATCATCCGCTGCTACTGCTCGAATTGCACGGTCCCGAATCAGAACGAGTCGCCTGGCACACCCTGTCCGAAGCCGGCTACCGCCTGCGCGAAATGTCTCCCGGTTATCCGCACATCGAAACCCCCGAACAACTCGGCTGGAAAGCCTATTTGGTAGCGCAGTTCGATAATTCGATTAGGCGATAATTCGTTATTCGTTATTCGTTATTCGAGTACCAAGTACCGAGTACCGAGTACCGAGTATCGAGTATCGAATATCTATTCTCTAATCTCTACTCTCTAACTCCCATGCCTTTCCCAGGCCGCCTCGCCCTCATCCAGCGCGTTGTTCCCACCTACCGCGCCCCGTTTTTTGACCATCTCGCCTCCGCTTGCGCGGGCGGGCTATCGGTCTTTGCGGGGCTGCCCCTGCCGCTCGAATCCATCGCCGCCGCCAGCCGCCTGCAAAGCGCCCAACTCGTCGCGGCCCAAAATGTCCACATCTTCAACCCCCAGCACCCCCTTTATTTCTGCTACCAGCGCGGCCTGACCAACTGGCTCGCAGCCTGGAACCCCGACGCGCTCATCATCGAAGCCAACTTCCGATATCTCTCCAGCCCCGCCGCCATGCGCTGGAT
>JAWOIR010000137.1:0-7824 GCA_046484545.1 Anaerolineales bacterium | reverse complement strand
AAAGCGCAGTCGAAGCCCCCAATGCGACTCCTACGCGACGGGCCAACGCCACGCCCACGCCGCTGCCCAGCAACACGCCGGCGACGGTCATCCTGCCCGCCCTGCCTTTTGACCTGCCCCCCAACTATAACCCCTACACCGGCCTGATACCGGAGGTCGCCTCGCGCCTCGGACGGAGGCCGATGGCTGTTAAAATTTCCAACTTCCCGCGGCGGTTACGTGCCTATCAATACGGCCTGACCCGCGCCGACACAGCCTACGAATACTACATCGAAGACGGCCTGACGCGCTTCACCGCTGTAATCTACGGGCAGGATGCCGAAAAAGCCGGGCCGGTGCGTTCTGGCCGCTACATTGACGAGCACATCACACGCATGTACCAATCCTACCTGGTATTTGCCAACGCCGACAAACGGGTCGAGACCCACCTGCTCGAAAGTGACTTGTTGCAGCGCATGTTTGTCCCCACCGGCCTGAACTGTCCGCCGCTCTGCCGCGACCGCAGCATCAACGACTACAACAACTTCTTCGTGAATACCGCTGGAATGACCGAATACACCCGCAAAATCGGCCACGAAAACGTGCGCCAGCCAGCCCGCAGCACCTACTTCGACTTCCTGGCCCCGGCCTGGCCGCTCGAAGCGGACGAAATTAACATCCGCTATTCACTCTACAGTTATCACGCCTGGCGCTATAACCCGCAACGCGGCCTATACGAACGCTTTTCAGACGCAATTGACGCGCCCACCCCGGCGGAAGAAATCTACCAACCGCACATCGATATCCTGACCGGCGAACAAGTTACCGCAGAAAACGTGGTTGTGTTGGTGGTTGACCACAACTTCAAAACAGAACGCGACCGCAACGCGCAGGTTTTTGACATCGTCCTGCTGGCAGAAGGCCAGGCCTATGTCTTCCGCAACGGACACGCCACACCCGCCATCTGGCAGCGCGATGAAATGGACCAACCCATCCGCTTGCTCAGCCTGAATCGCACACCGCTTGCCCTGGCGCCCGGACGCACTTTTTACATCGTCATTAACCCTGAATCCAGCCTCGAGCAAGAAGACAAACGCGCGCGCTTCACCTTTTTCATTCCACCCCGCTTCGCCACCCCCACCCCTACCCCGCCGGGATTCGTCCCCAGCGCCACGCCGAGGAGGCCGTAGCCCCGAAGTCAAAATTCTCCCGATTTTTGACATCCAACTCCAGTAAGGAGAAAAAATGTGCGGACGCTTCACCCTGACCGTTGACACCGCTGAATTGCAGCAAGCCTTTGCCGGGTTTGAATTCCCTGCCCAGGCCGCGCCGCGTTACAACATCGCCCCCAGCCAACCGGTGCTGGTACTCCCCAACGACGGCACAAACCGGGCCGATTTCTTCATCTGGGGACTGATTCCATCCTGGTCAAAAGACCCCTCCATCGGCGCGCGCATGATTAACGCCCGTTCTGAAACCCTGGGCGAAAAACCATCCTTTCGCGGCCCCTACCGCTACAAACGCTGCCTGATTCCCGCCGACGGCTTCTATGAATGGAAGCAAAACCCCGGCGAAAAAATAAAAACGCCCCACTACATCCACATGAAAAACCGCCAGCCCTTCGCCTTTGCCGGCCTATGGGATGAATGGCTGGGGCCGGATGGCAGCCAGGTCAAAACCTGCGTCATCATCACCACCGCGCCCAATCCGCTCATCGCCGAAATTCATAACCGCATGCCAGTTATCCTGCGCCCCGAAGCCTACGCAGATTGGCTCACCCCAGCAAGTGCCCCGCCGGAGCAACTCAACTCCCTGCTGACCGCCTTCCCCGCCCAGGAGATGGAAGCCTATCCCGTCAGCAGGCTGGTCAACCAGGCCCGCCTCGACACCCCTGAGATGATTCAACCGCTCGACACCACCGCATGACATTCAAAGCCAAGTTCTTCGAACGCTTCCCCGCGCTTAGTGGGCGTGATTTTCAAATCTTTTTTTTCGGCCAGTTCATCTCCCTGACCGGAACCTGGATGCAGACCACCACCCAGCCCTACCTGGCCTACCAACTGACAGGCCGCCCCTTTGACCTCGGCCTGGTCGGCTTTGCCCTTACCCTGCCAACTTTCTTCCTGGCCCTGCCCGCCGGGGCACTGGTCGAACGCTTCGACAAGCGCAAAACCGTCATCGCACTGCAAGTTGTGATGATGCTGCAAGCCCTGGCGCTAGCCGCCCTGACCCTGAGCGGACTGGTTCAACTCTGGCATATCATCGCGCTTTCCCTGGTTTTGGGCACTGCAAACGCTGTCGAAATCACTGCCCGCCAGGCCATGCTGATTGAACTGGTCGGCAAACCGCGCCTGCCCAACGCGATAGCCCTGCAAGCCACCATTTTCAATGCCGCGCGTGTGCTGGGGCCTGCCATGGTGGTGCCCTTCCTGGTTTTCATCCAAGAGAACGGGGCTGGTTGGGCTTTCCTCGCCAACGGCGTTTCCTACTTATTCGTCGTCATTGGGCTGCTCTATGCAAAAACACCCTTTAAGGAACCCTACCAACCCAAAGAACAAAGCCTTATCGAAGACCTGCGCGAAGGACAGCACTACATTTTTTCGACAGCCTCGGTCGGACTGCTCATTCTAATGGGCACGACCGTCGGCTTGATAGGCTTCCCATTTGTACAGCAAATCCCGGCTTTCGCGCGCGATGTGCTTTCCGCTGTCGGCGACACCGACGCAGCAATCGCGGCCCGCAACAGCGCCATGTACACCTTCCAGGGGGTCGGCGCGCTGGTCGCAGCCATCATCCTGGCAGCCTTTAACCCTCGCCGCAAAGGCTGGCTGCTAACATTTGGCCAGGCGGCCTTCATCTTCAGCCTGATTGGCCTGGGGCTGACGCGCAACACCACCATCGCCCTGGTACTGATGGTCTTCCTCGGCTGGGGAACCGTCACCCAACTGGCGACCATGAACACCCTGATTCAATTGCAAGTCCCCAACGAACTGCGCGGACGAGTGTTCAGCACCTACCTGTGGTCGTTGATGGGAATCGCGCCTTTCGGCAGCATCCTGATTGGAAGCATCGCCCAGGAATGGGGCATCTCGATGGCCGCCCTGGTCTGCGGCCTGATAGCATTTGCGGTCATTGGCGCAGTGCACCTGTTAAACCCATTTATTCGCCAAACAGTTGCCTGATTTCTTCACACTTCAGCGAAAATGCGAGAAAACTACTCACGGAAATTCTCATAGAGCCTTAATGCATAACTTGACGCCCCTCTGACAGCCATGATATGATGGCCGTCACAGGTAAAAAATGAGCGAAGAATTTGAAGAAATTGCCGAAACATCATCACCGGCAGAAGAAAAATCACCCGAAGAATCCCCCCAGGAAGACAGGCAAAACAAAACCAGCTGGCTTGAAGCCCTGGCGCAATTGGGGCTAGGCGATGCCATTCTGCGATTTGCCACCGGCGCGCTGACCCTGCTCGCGCTGGCGGCCATCGTTCTGTTGTTGCGCACCTTTTTCACCGGCGAGCCGCAAAGGGCCGAGGCTCTGCCCCTCGAAAGCGAAGCAGAAACCGGCCTGGTCAGTCCGCAGTCCATCCCCCAGGCTGAAAATGTCTATCGCGGCATCGGGCGCATGGCGATGATGAACACCATCATCCCCAACCGCCCCCGCGCAGAAATCATTAAATACACCGTCGAAACCGGCGACACGATTTTTGGCATCGCCGAAAAATTCAGTCTTAAACCCCAAACCATCTTCTTCGCCAACCGCAACATTCTCGGCGATGACCCGCACCGTCTGCGCCCCGGGCAGGAACTCAACATCTTGCCGCTCGACGGCGCATACTACGAATGGCAGGCCGGCGACGGGCTGAACGGCGTCGCCCGCTTCTTCAAAGTCACCCCCGAAGATATCATCAACTACCCCGGCAACAACCTCGACCCCGCCAGCATTGGCGACTACGCCAACCCCAACATCCGTCCCGGAACTTTGCTGATTGTGCCAGGCGGCACGCGCGACTTTGTCTCCTGGAGCGCGCCCATCGGCCTGACGCGCGACAATCCCGGCGTAGCCAGGCAGTTGGGCGCCGGGCATTGTGGCACGGTCAGTGTTGGCGCAGTCGGGTATGGCTACTTCGTCTGGCCTACCAACAGCCGCTTCCTCTCCGGCTTCGATTTCTCCCCCGAAACCAACCACTTCGGTCTCGACCTGCACGGCAGGCTCGGCGACCCGCTCTACGCCGTCGACGCTGGCGTCATCGTCTACGCCGGTTGGAACGACTGGGGCTACGGCAGCATGGTCGTCATCGACCACGGCAACGGCTGGCAATCGCTCTATGCCCACATGAGCGCGCTTAACGTCGGCTGCGGCCAGAGCGTTGGCCAGGGCGCTGTCATCGGCGCAATCGGCAGCACCGGCCGCTCCAGCGGCCCGCACCTGCACTTCGAACTCATGCACACGTCCTACGGCAAGGTCAACCCCTGGCTCTACCTGCCCCCGTAAAAAACTTATAGCGCCGCAACCCGCGCCTCATAAAACAGCCAGCGACCGATAATTTCCTGCATCACCACCAGCAGGAAAATCGGGAGCATCATCCACGCCCCAACCTGGCTCGGAACAAAAAGCGACATCAACCCCCCAACCATTGCCAGCCCGCTCACACCAAGCCGAAGTCTGTTCGCCGTTTTCTCGAACCAGTTCCGCGCTGAAACCACCAACCCCGCCTCAGCCGATAGCAAAAACAACAGCGGAATCGCCACCGAGGCCATCCCGGCCCCGAAAGCGACTCCCGTCAAACCCAGTGTTCCGGCGCTCAGAAAGAAAGCCGCCCCCGTGCGCCACGAATCCCAAACCGGGGCCGCCCGCAAACGGTAGACCTGTGTCATGCTGTAGACCAGTCCGACACCCAGTGGGGCAGTAACCAGTAACCAGTAATCAGTATTCAGGAACCAGTGTTCAACAAACCAGGCCAGCCAGGCCGCGCCAAACAAGCCAATCACCAAAATCTCACGACTCAACCACGATTTTCGCAAATGCAAGACCGCCCGCCAGGCGTTCTTTTTTGTTCCCAGGTGCAGGAAAGAAATCAACCCGCCCAACCCAAGCAACAAACCGATGGTTAGAAGGTTGAACAGCATGGGTTGAAAGAAAAGCGAAGCCACCGCCATCCCGGCGGACATTTGGGTCAACAGGGTAAAAGCCACCAACGGCAACTCATCCAGATTCTCAAAGGTTTTCCTTTGTGAACTTCGTGCCCTTTGTGTTTGAGTTTCCTCCCGGTTGGAAATCACCTTCTCCAACCCATTTACCATCCCCACGTGCGGCTTAATTGCCAAATGCGGCTCCGTCCGCGAAAACTCCGGCAAGGGGAATGGATGCTCTGAAGCGGGGGTGTCCCAGAGCGCCCAGTGAGCGGGGGCTGACAAAGGACGAAAGACGGAGGACGAAGGCAAATCAATCCTATCATCGGCCTTATACCCATCAGCTGCGTTCCCGGTAGGACATCGGGACTGTGTGAGCGAGGTGTTCTTGGTCATTGGTCTTTCGTCATCAGTCAAGATAACAAAATCCAGCACCCGCATCGGACAGGCCGCCACACAGGCCGGAGACTTGCCCTGGTCGATTTCATCGAAACAGAAATTACACTTGGTCATGTGGCGCAGTTCAGGGTTGTACTGTGGCACGGCATATGGACAGGCCCAGGCGCAATAGCCACAGCCCATACATTTTGTTTCGTCGATGTACACCACGCCATCCGCGCGCTGGACATAAGCATCGGTGGGACAAACCCCTGCGCACTTGGGATGAGCACAGTGATTACACGCAATCGATAAGTTGTAGGCGAAAATAGAATTTTCCCAGGCATTGCCCGCTTGCGCCCAGTCGCCACCCGAAACCTCAAACACCCGCCGCCAGAGAACACCAACCGGCAGATTATTCTTGTCCTTGCAGGCCACCTGGCAGGCTTTACAGCCCGTGCAGGCCGAGGCGTCGAAGGTGAAAGCGTAGGTCATAGGGCTTGACCAAGGACAAAGGACGAAGGACGAAGGCAAACAAACCAGACGGGGCATTTACCTCGGTCTTTGGTCATTCGTCCTCCGTCGCCTTTTGAATTTGAACCATAATCGTATGCTGGGCCGTGCCGAAGGCGTAGGGCGTCCACTTTTCGGAAGTCAACACATTGACGCAGCCGCCGAAATCGACTCCGCTCTCGTTGGGGGCCCACCACGCGCCCTGGGGGATGTCGACCACGCCGGGCAGAATGCGCGGGGTGACTCTCGCCGGAATGACCAGTTCGCCGCGCTCGTTCCAGGCACGAACCAGGTCACCGTCGCGGATGCCGCGCTCGTTTGCGTCTATCGGGTTGATGAAAATTCGCTGCGGGAAGGCTTCGTTCAGTAAGTCGTTGTTGGCATGGGTCGAGTGGACACGCGCCAGGGTGTGGTGGCCGATGGCCTGGAGGGGGTACGTTGGGGCGGTTCGCGAACCGCCCGTACCCGCGGATGGGAAGGGGCTTTCCCATTCTTGAATGTATTTCGGAATCGGCGGGACTTCATCGGGGTTGCCCGGACTGGCAGCGGACAATCATCACCGGGTCATCCTTGCCCACGTAGCGCCCTGCGATGAGCGCGAGCTTCTGGGTTGAGGTCGTTGCGGCAACATCGCCCTTCTTGGTGAAGACGTTCTGGATTACGTAGTTCTCCGGCGAGCCAATCAGCACCAGCAGGTCGTACATCTGCTCCGGGCAGGCGAGCTTCACGTCGGTTCCGCCGTGGACGTCGTGAACCTGAAACACGAACCCGTCGTGCATCGACGGGTCAATGACCAGCCCGATGGTGTTGAACGGGTCGGCGAACATCCGGAAAAGCGGCAGGTTCCAGGCCCCGGGAGCGCACTTGTCGGCACAGAAGACGATGATCGGCTCGGACTTGCGCTCCTCGAAGGTCATCTCGGCACAGCCGGGTCCCATCCCCTTGACATTGCCCGAGAAGGAATCGGCCAGCATATCCTGGCCGGCGCCATAGAGCGACAACTGGCGGGCCAGCTGGGTGCCGTCCATGAACAGGTCCCAGGCCAGCTTGTGTATCTTCCGGTTGTTGTCACCGTGGCGGTGAGTCATTATCAGGTCGAGATCGTCACCGACATTGGTCACACGGAAGTCAACCAGCAGACCGTCGGACTTGGCTCGTTCAAGCAGCTGCTCGGCACGAGCGATGATGTCCGGGTGACTCGCCGAATGGCCGACATAACCGCCGATGTCAGCCTTGATGACCGATACCGTTATCTTCCGGTCGTTTCGTTTCGCGGGCCTGGTCTTAGCGGCCATTGAGTTCCTCCATTTGGTCCTGCTGCTCATCAGTACGTGCCGGGATGGAAACTGCCCTCCACACCCGGGGCATTGAGCCTGAAAAGGATAGGTCATCAGGCCGGGACGGTCAAGCTGTGCGTCGTGCCGGCCTGCTCGAGCCTTGATTGCCCTGCCTGGTCGTGTACTATAGTTCTGTTAGGAGGGAGTCGCGGCCCGTGCTGCGATGAGACGACAAACCTGCCAGCCATGAACAAAGGAGGTAACATGGACCGACACGGAATCGTCTGCGCTGCCGCGACGATCGCCGCGCTAGCAATGTTCGCAGCCTGTGATGAAGCGCTAAACAACCCACCCGAGACGCCCGGCGCGCCCACCGGCGCCGCCCAGGGCAACGTCAGTGTCAGCTACGAGTTCAGCGCCACGACCACCGACCCGGAAGGAGGCGACATCGCCTTCCGGTTCTCCTGGGGAGACGGCGACACCTCGGAATGGACCGACTGGACCCCGAGCGGCGGCACCGCCTCTGCCTCGCACGCCTGGGC
>JAWOIR010000154.1:0-5277 GCA_046484545.1 Anaerolineales bacterium | reverse complement strand
GTTGCGCTCTTTGGCGGTCTGGTCATCGCAAATTCACCGGATATTTTCTCCTACGCCAACACGCCAATGACAGAAATCCCGGTCATTTTTTGCGTGTTGCTATTTTGCAACCTGTTAATTTCCGCCCTTGAAAAGATGAGCCTGCCATGGATGGCCGCCCTTATGCTGAGTGCATCTTTGGCAACACTGATACGCTCAGAAAACCAGCCTTTGATTATTATTGGCACCCTAGCCTTGATTGCCGGAACATTTTCGCGCTGGCGCTCTGGCAATTTACAGCCTGTCAAACGGGCTATTTTCCACCTCGGTTTTGCTATCCTGCTGGCAATAATGCCTGTACTATGGTGGTCGTATCACAACCTGAAACATCACGGATTTTTTGGGATGAGTGATTATATGGGTATGGTGCTTCATGATGGCTGGGTTTACTACGGTGATGCCGCCTGGGGAAATTTTTCAGACCCAAACTCCCCCGCCATACAGGAAATCAGGGCCGTTGCCGCCCAATATCCACCCAGAATCACGGACAGCAAAGGGGTTGCCACCAGTCGGCAACTTTTCGATAGTTTCATGCAAGCCGGATACGAAAGTAATCAAGCTATCGAGGTGATGAAAAATGCTACCCTGGATTCCATTCGCCTGAATCCGCAAAAATCACTCGAATTACTCTTCTTCAAATATTACAAAGGACTTCAACCGGCACTGCCAATACCAATCACCTATCCATTGCCAGGCGAACCCTACTGGGGCGAAGGCGATGAATTCTTTGACCTGGATATTTTGGTCATACCTCCGCTAATTCAGATGCAAAGAGCGGCGAATGAAGTGGCTTTTGCCTGGTATGGGCTGCTCTTCCCAATTTGGATTTTGATTTGCATTGCCGCACTCATCTTTAGCACCGTCCGCCAGCCAATGCTCATCTGGTCCATGTTAATGCTGACACTGGCCTATAAAATCTTTGCGCCGCTGACCATCAGTGTCTCGTTTTGGCGGTATACCCTTTCTGGTGTCCTGCCCTTGCAAGTCGTCGCCTTTGGCTGGCTGATACTCTTAGTCAGCGGCGCTGTGGTTATCTTTAAGAAATCATAACCTTTAAGCAAGGGGAAATTGCCGCGAAATAGCCTGTTGAGGCGGTTTATATCGCCCCAACAGGCTATTTCGCGGGTGTGTGCGCTCTGTTCGCACCAATCATCTTGACGATACATGCTTTTGTGATAATATATCGCTGACGACATATTACCACAAAAGCATGTATCGTTTTTCTAGAGGAGAATCCCAAATGACCACTGCAACGCCCCAACCCATGCGCCCGATATCGAAGGGCGAGCGCATCGACATACTCGACATTCTGCGCGGGTTTGCCATTTTCGGCATCCTGGCCGTCAACATCTACGGCATGGCCAGCCCCAACTTCCTGCCAGGATACGTCGAGCCGGAATGGCCATGGTACGATGAACTTGCCAAAACCCTGATGTTATTCTTTGCCGAGGGCAAATTCTATGTTATTTTTTCCTTCCTGTTCGGTCTGGGATTTTCCGTCCAACTGACCCGCGCTGAGGCCAAAGGCGCAGACGTGCGCTCGTTCTACCCGCGCCGCCTGTGGATTTTGTTTGGCTTTGGCTTGCTTCATTCCACTTTTTTCTTCATCGGCGACATCCTGCGCCATTATGCCCTGTTCGGGTTTGCGCTGCTGGCTTTTCGCAAACGCAGCAACCGGACGCTGCTGATTTGGGCGGGCATTTTCTTTGTCATCGGCTTCCTGATGCTCGGCTTGCTGGGCGGTCCAGCGGGCGGCAGCGAAGAACTCCCCGAAGGGATGATGGATGTCGTTGCAATGGCGCGCCAGGTTTACAACAGCAACTCATTTCTGTCGGTTGCCTTCTTCCAGGTCTTCGGAAGCATCGTCGCGTTTTTCATCATCGCTTTCACCCAGGGCGGGACAGTCATGGCGCTTTTCCTGATGGGCCTTCTGATGGGGCGCGCAAAGTTTTTCGAGCAATTAACTGAAAATCGGGCTTTGCTCCAAAAAATTGCCCTGTGGGGGCTGCTGGCTGGACTGGTATTCAACGCGATATTTGTCTTTGTCGAAAACGCCTGGCTATCCAGCCTGGGATTTGCCTTCGGCTCGCCGGTGTTGAGCGCTGCCTATGTCAGCGGACTGTGCCTGCTTTCCCTGAGCGCAAGTGGCAAGAAAATCCTGGCCCCGATTGGCAAGGTAGGACGCATGGCCTTGAGCAACTACATCGCCCATTCGGTAATTTGCTCGTTCATTTTCAACGGCTACGGGCTGGGATTGTACGAACAGGTCGGCCCGGCGGGATTGTGGGGCATCGTCTTTGCCATTTACATCATCCAGATTCCGATTAGCGCCTGGTGGCTTTCGCGCTTCCAGTTTGGGCCGCTCGAATGGCTATGGCGCTCACTGACTTATAAACAGCGCCAACCGTTCAAAATTCAATAACGGAGAAATAATATGTCCCTCGAACACGCCATTCTTGGCTTTCTCAATTACGAACCGATGACCGGCTACGACATTAAAAAGATGGTAGATGTCTCGGTTGCGCACTTCTGGCCTGCCGTTCAGAGTCAGATTTACAAAACCCTGGGGCGCATGGAAGCAGACGAGTGGGTCACGGTCGAAACCATCCCACAGGAACCGCGTCCGCCGCGCAAGGTGTATAGCATCAACGAAACCGGCAAAAGTGAGTTGCTTCGCTGGCTCGAAACGCCCCAACCACCCGCCGAAGCGCGCTTGGCATGGCTGATTCAGGTCTTCTTTGCCGGGAATATCAGCGACGAAAAAATCATCACCCTGCTCGAACACCAACGCGGCATGTATAAAAAACGCCTGCAAGGATTCAGTGCCATCCCGGAAGAAAACCGCGAATCGATGAGCGAAGACTCCCCACGCGACCGATTTTTCTGGCTGCTGACCGTTGATTACGGCGTAGCCAACGCCATCGCCCAACTACAATGGCTGGAAAAAGCGATCGATGCGATTAAAAAAGGCGAATACAAATTGCCGACAATTGGATAAAAATATGACCATCCCCAACCTTTCCACCTTCACCCGTGTCCTGCTTGGCCTGTCGCTGGCCGTTATTGGCGGCCTGGCCTTTGTGCTGGCTTTTCCGCCTTATGAAATATGGCCGCTGGCCTTATTCGGCTTTGTGCCGGTGCTGATTGCCCAATACCGCATCATGCCGCAAAAATTTTCATCGCTGGCGTCGGCAGTCGGAATTGCCGTATGGCTGCAGGGCTACCTCGGCCCGGTCTTTGCCCCGATTGGGACGTTCATGGTCTGGCTGCCGCTCATCGCGGGCGGAATCAGTTTCCTGACCGAGGGCGGACAGCGCGCCTTCCATGCCAAAACCGGCTATCGCTGGTTCGTCCCGGCTGGCGTGACGGGTTGGGCCGGCAGCGAGATGATTCGCCTGTTCATCCCGATTGCCGGGACGTGGGCCTTCATCGCTTATCCGTTTTACCGTCAGTTGTGGTTCATCCAACCCGTCAGCATTTTTGGAATTATCGGAATGGGGATGCTGGTGATGATGGTCAATCATGTTTTGGCGCTCTTGCTGATGGCCTGGCTCGACTCACGCTGGAAGTTGGCAGAGGAGGCTCCGGCGTTTGCTCCCGGTCTGCTGCGTGGGTGGCAGGTAACGGGTAGCCTGGTCGTGATTGGTTGGGTGGCACTCAGCCTGGTGCTGTGGAGTATACCGATTGGCACGCCGAAAGTCACAGTGGCCGCCATCCAGCCTGACGCGTCGGTGATTGTGAGCGCCAATATTGGCGAAATCTCCCTGGCGGAAGAACTGCGCGAAAGAATGAAGGAACAAAGCCGGGAAGCGGCGGCGCAGGGCGCGGAGTTCATCGTCTGGCCGGAGGGTGCGCTTTTGTGGGACCCGCAAGTGGACGACCAGATTAACTTGCGCGGACTGGCCGCCGAAACGGACGCACACCTGGCGGTGGGCTATGTGGTCATCCTGGAGGAAGGTTTCCGCAACGAGGCGACGGTACTGAACCCGCAGGGCGAGTTCCTGGGTGTATTTGGCAAAGACCATCCGGTGGTGTTCGGCGGCGAAACCAGCCTGACGCGCGGGACCTATCCGGTTTATCAGACTCCGCTCGGCGTGGTTGGGACAATTATCTGCTACGACCTGGATTACACCGATACGGCTCGCAAGCTGGCGGCCCAGGGCGTGCAGTTGATTGGCGTTCCGTCGAATGACTGGGGCAGTATCGCCGATAAACACTACACGCATGTCGTCTTCCGAGCAGTCGAAAATCGCGTGGCAATGGTCAAGGCCGATGGCGGCTATGACTCGGCGATTATCAGTCCGTACGGAGAAATTATCGCGTTGGCAGTTTTCCCTGAGGGCGGCGAGGCGACCCTGGTGGCTGATGTGCAAATTGGCACTGGTAACGGCACCATCACCACCCTGCTGGGCGATTGGGCCGGCTGGCTGGGATTGGTCGGGATGATTTTCTTCGGCTTCGGCGGCAAATGGCTGGAGAAGCGCGCTATTCGCCCGGAAGTGGGGAACGGATAGCCCAGAGTGCCAGTTCGAGAGAGGCCTGGGAAAATTCGGACTGGAAAACGCCATCGGCACGCGGCGGGTGATATTGGAAGGCAGCCGGCAGCGCAGCCACCCGTCCACGGCAATCAACCGTCGGGCTACCAGAATGAGTGGCTTCGCTGCGATTATCGAGAACGGTCCAGTCGCGGACGCCGTCTGCAATGAAGCCATACTGCATTTTTTCTCCGCGCAGGACGTTGCCTGTCACCGTGCCGCCGTAGACGGTATCTTCTGGGTGGCTGACGGGGAAACAGCCCCACACGCGCGGGCCCATGCCCAAACCAATCCGAATAACCGCATCCTTGGCCCAGATAATGTTGTTACGGACAATTGTGCCGGTATAGTTGCCGTCGTAAGCCCCAAAATCAACCATGTTGATGCCGCCCAGCAAGGTTCGCGTTTCGGCCCGAATCAGGTTGTTTTCAATCACCGAGCCCGGCGAGCCAAAGACGACAATTGCGCCATCGGTGGCGTCGGTGATTTGATTGTTGCGCACAATTGAATTAGTGCAGGCCAGTGAGATGCCATCCGCCCAGGTTTCGTCGCTCTGTCCGGCAGGCCCAATCTCGTTTAACTCGACCAGCGCATTACGACAGGGCGGTTCGGGGGAGGGATGTCCCTGAATCAGGTGCAGGGCCGACCAACTGCGCGGCTCAATCAGTTTGACATAGCGAATCACCTGTCCGTCCGAAGAGCC
>JAWOIR010000410.1:0-4893 GCA_046484545.1 Anaerolineales bacterium | reverse complement strand
ACCGGGGAAGGCCCCGGTGAGGGTTACAACCTGAACCTGGTCTATCCACCTGGCACGCCATGACCGACCAATATCTCAAACACATCCGCGCCATGCAGGAGGCCAGGGCAGAGGAGATTTCGGCCTTCCTGGTGATTGCCGCCAAACTGATTCAGATTAAATCCGAGGCCTTGCTGCCGCGTCCGCCCGTGCGCGAGATTGGCGAGGAAGACCCGGCGGAAAACCTAGCGCGCCAGTTGCGCATTTATAAACGCTTCAAGGAAATCGCCAACTGGATGGAAGTGCGCGAAAAGGCCGGTTTTCGCTCTTACCTGCGCCTGGCCCCGCCACCCAAAATTGAAGGCCGCCTAGATTTGAGCGACATCAGCCTCGAAGACCTGCTGCGCGCCGCTGAAAACATCTTTTCGGACGAAAAAGATAAAAAGGCCCTCGGAACAGTCATCTCGGCCCCCAAGGTAACCATCCGCGAGAAAATTTCCTATATTTCCGAGCACTTGAGCAAAGGCGAACAGGCCTCCTTCAGGGAACTGATTCGCAGCGCAAAGACCCGTCTGGAGGTGGTCGTCACCTTCCTGGCCATGCTAGAACTCATCAAACGCTACCGCGTCGCCGCCCGCCAGGAGACCTTATTTGGCGATATCGAAATCCAGCGCGATGACTGGCAGCAGGAAGAAGAGTTTGAGTTAGAGTTTGAATAGTTTTTTTGAGGAGGGACAATGAACCGACAGAAAATCAATCACAAACAACTGATAACCGTTGCAAAAATTGCCAATGGGCTTTCATGGCTCTTTTTGGTGCTAACTATTTTTAACGGTCTAAACTCCATTCTCGTTTTTGAACCTGACCCTGAACTCCGAAACGGACTGATTGAACTTATTTTCGGCTCACTGGCAGGAAATTACTACACAATGAGACTCATTCTCAGCGCAATCAACCAGTTTTTGGATGGATTTATCATCTTCTTGGTCTTGCGAGCAATCTCATTGGCGTTGCGCATGTTGGCAAATATTGATTCAACTTACAACACTTTGAAACAGGGGGCAGAAGATGAGTGACTCGCTTTACAGCCAAATCTACAACAACTTAAATCTGAGAACAACTAACGAATTGCTCGAAATCTGGCAAAAGAACAATCGCTATGAATGGACAGATACTGCTTTTGAAGCCATCCAACAAATCCTGGCGGAACGAGGCGAGGAGGTTTCTCCGCAAGGTCTTCCCATTCTTCAGTCGGAAGAAGGTGATGAGTCAGATTTTTCAGACGACGAATTGTCCGAAGAAGCACTGGCCCCAACAACATTCTACGACCCCGTAGACGCGCTGCTGCTCATTGACTGGCTCGAATGGACTGGCAAGGCCGCCATTTTGGTCGCGGTTTTGAATGGACTTTGGGTAGCATATCCATCCATTCTCGCTTTTTACAAAGAATTTCCATCGTCAGATTTTCCTCATTTGCTAAAAATTATCATTGAAATGGGGATATTTGTTTTCTCCGGGTTTCTTATCTACTTATTCCTGCGCGCCATCGCCTACATTCTGAAAATCCTGATGGAATTCGAGTTCAACAGCCGGGGCGTCAAGTAGCAAATTATTCATACACCAATGTATCTCTCACCGTCAAACGCGAGGCGCGCCAGGCAGGCAGGGCGCTGGCTATCGCAGCAAGCACGAGCATACAGGCCAGCCAGGCCAGGGCGCCCGTCCAACCAAAAGCCGCCGTCAGCGGGGCCTGGAAAATCGCCAGACCAACGCCATAGGTCAGGACGTAAGTAATCGGCAGGGAAACAACCGCCCCGAAGGCCCAACTGACCAGGCCAATCACTAGCCCTTCGGCAATCACAATCCGCTGGATGTCGCCGTCGGAAGCCCCAATCGCGCGCATGACGCCGATTTCACGGGTGCGCTCCATCACGTTCAGGCTCATCGTCCCGGTCAGGCCCAGGCCCCCCACCACCGCAATCAACACCGCCATAATCAACATGTTATAAACCAGCACATCGGTCTGGCTTTTTTGGGATTGATACCATTGGCTGGCGGTCTGGGCATAACCAACGCCCACCCCGCGCTGCTTGTACTGGCGCTGTAACTCGCCCAAAACCTGGTTCTGCGACCAGGCATCGTTCTCATATGTGATGACGCGCAACTCAAAGACCTGTCCGCTCATGCCCACCAGGGGAGCCAGGTATTCGTAACTGGTATAAAGCAGGGGCGGGACGGTATTGCCCGGCATCCGATAAATGCCGATAATCTGCCAGCGTGATTTCTTATTGTCCACTTTGAGCGTCACCCAATCGCCCACCTTCAAATCCGGGTGGATGTTGAGCAGGTGATTGCCAATCACAATCACGTTTTTATCGCCTGGAATAAGCCAGCGTCCCTCCACCATCGAGGGTTGAATCAAGGTCGAATCGGCGGGCGGGGCAACGAAGGCAATCTGGTCCAACTGATTCTCATCATACGGGGAAACAATTTCACCGCCATACACCAGCCAGCCTTCCGTCCCCGCCACGCCAGGCACGCCGCGGGCAATCCTATCCACGGTGCTATAGTGATAATTGCCGGTAAAAGAAACGTTGACATCCGCCAGGAAATAGCCCTGCACCTCGGTCATCACGCGGTCGAAACTGGCCCACAGATTGAACACCCCGACAAAAATAGCCCCGCCCAACACCAGCGTAACAATCGTTAGCGAGACACGCGCCTTGCGCCGAAACGCATTGCGCAGCGAGACCAGCACCGGACGCGGGACAAATTCCAGCCGCGACTCGGCGGATGCCGATGGACTCTGCGACCCGCCCCCCAGCCCGTAACTCCCCAACGCCTCGCGGACCGAAACCCGCAACCCGTTATAAAGCGGCACAATCCCGGCGATGAGCGGAGTCAGCAAAGCCACCCCGGCCTGAATCCAGACCACTTCGGGGAAATTGGCAACCGGGGTCTGGTTGAAGTTCAGAAAAGAAGCCATCACTGTCAGTAAATTATGCGCGGCCCAGGCTGAAAGCGGCGCAGAAATGGCAAAAGCCAAAGCCCCAAAACTGAGCAGCAGGGCCAGATACATCGGGAAAATCTGACCGTCATCGGCCCCGATGGCTTTCAGAATTCCAATCTGGCGGGTGTGCTGCGACATCAAGGCCACAATCGTATTGACAATCAGGAATCCGCTCAAAATCACCGACATCCAGCCAAACAACCCCAAAATAAAAATTACACCCTGGGTAATCTCCCAGGCAAAATGACGGCCCGGATTGAAGATAAAAACCCAGTTCAGGGTGACGGTATCGCGTTCGAAGCGCTCAGTAATATGCGAAACCACCCTGGAAACATGCTCATGGTCGGTGGGATTTTCAGCCACGCTCACCAGCAACTGATTATAAACACCCGGCTCCGCGCCCATCCACTCGGCAGTTTTGGGGAGAATATAAGCCGGAACCGCATCGTTCATGCCATAAGGAAATGCGGTGACGTCATGGACATAGCCGCTGAAACGCATCGTGCGCTTCACCCCGCCGGGCAATTCGATTTCGAGAAAATCGCCAACTTCCAGCCCAAGCGGTCTGGCCGAACGCTCGAAAACGACCTCGTACAGGCCCAATTCAGGGAACGCACCCGCCGCCGGGTCGGCCGGCTTCAAGATGTTGACACGCTGCTCATGGATGGATTTGACCGTCGCAAACTGGATATTGATTTCATCACCATCCGGGCTGGCCCAGGTTCCACTGAGACCGTAGCGGCCCTCCAAATCGCCGACCCCCTCCACGTCCTGAAGCGCGCGCACCCAGGCCTCGTTAAGCGGATAGGCGTAAATCGTCGCCTCCGCCGGGTTGGCCGACTGGAAATCGACATCCATATCGTGATTCATCTTGCGGCCCATATTACCCACCAGGCCAATCGAAAACACACCCACCAGGATGGTCAGCACCATCAGGAAGGTACGGGTTTTGTTGCCCCAAAAATCAGCCCAAACTTTGCGCCAGCGGGTATCCATCATCTTTAATCCCCCAGCACGGCGCGGTTGTGGGCCATGCGCTCGTTGGCTGTATTGGTCATCGCTTCGCGCAGGATTTCCGATTCACCCAGGATTTCAGAAAGAGTCTCAAAATCAACGGCGTATACTTCGGCGGGCGCATGTTCGCTGGCGCGCGCCGAGGCCGAGCGGCCTTTGCCATAGAGCAACTGCATTTCACCAAAATATTGTCCCGGCTCCAATTGGGCGACCACCACATCCGATGCATTTTCGCGCTGGAGAATGATTTCCACCTGACCGCTGGCAACCACATAGAATTCCTTGCAATCGCTGCCCTGGCGGAAAATCAGCGCACCCGGTTCATAAGCCTGCGTCACTGCCGCGCGCGAAACGCGCATCAACTGCTCGTTGTCCAGGGCCGGCAGGGCGCGGGCAACGTACTCGTTGGCAATTTCGCCATCCGCAATCAGGGCGGTGCGCTGGGTGCGCTTGGCCAGACTGCTATCATGGGTCACGATGATGATGGTCTTGCCCTGGGCGGCCAATTCGTCGAACAACTCAAAAACCGATTCAGCGGTCTTCGAGTCCAGGTTGCCGGTTGGCTCGTCGGCAATCAGCACGGGCGGGTCGTTTGCCAGGGCACGCGCAATGGCTACACGCTGCTGCTGCCCGCCGGAAAGCGCGGTTGGCAATTTATAGGCATGTTCCTCCAAACCGACCAAACCCAACAGGTGCAGGGCGCGCGCTTTGCGTTCGGGTGCCGCGATTTTCCCTGCAAAATCCATCGCCAGTAATATATTTTCATAAACCGATAACATCGGAAGGAGTTGAAAAAACTGGAAGACAATCCCCATATTGCGCCCACGCCAGCGCGCCATCTGGCCCTCGCTCATCTCGTGCAGGGCGGTATCGTTGACCCATACCTCGCC
>JAWOIR010000267.1:0-4415 GCA_046484545.1 Anaerolineales bacterium | reverse complement strand
GGGCAGTTCGGCGACGGCGTCCATGATGTCTTCGTCGAAGTAACTGGGGTGCGAGGTCAGGAAGCGGATGCGCTCGATGCCCTCGACTTCATTGATGACCCGCAGCAACCCGGCCAGGCTGGGGCCATCGGGGATGTCCGTGCCGTAGCGGTCGACAATTTGGCCGAGCAGGGTCACTTCCTTGACGCCTTGCGCCGCCAGCGAGCGGATTTCGGCCACGATGTCGCCAACCGGGCGCGAGCGTTCGATTCCGCGCCGGTAGGGGATGATGCAGTAGGTGCAGGCGTGCGAACAGCCGTAGACGACCGGGACATGGGCCGATACCAGTTGTCCGCGCTCGTGGACGGGCAGAATCAGTTCGTCGTCCATCGCCAAAAAGCGGCGGGTGGTTTCGGCGTCTTCCATCGAGCGGACTTCGCCCTGGGTCAGGTACGAAATCAGCGGGCCGGGGTCGGAGGGTGGGGAGAAGACATCCACAAAGGGCAGTTTGGCTTTTAGTTTTTCCGCGCCGCGTACGCCGACCATGCAGCCCATCAGGTTGATGACCAGGTTCGGGTTTTTCGTTTTGAGCGGGCGCAGGGAGGTCAGGCGTCCGTAGGCCTTGTCCTCGGCGGATTGGCGCACGACGCAGGTATTCAATACAATGACATCCGCTTCATCGGCGGCGGGGGTGTTGCTGTAACCCAGATGCTCCAGCGCCGACCCAACCCGCTGCGAATCGGCCACGTTCATCTGACAACCTTCAGTCCAAATATGATATTTCATGCTTGTTCCTTGTCTTTCAAACAGTAAGGCGTGAATTATACCCGCGCCAGGCATTTTTTACCAAGTTTGTCGAGTTTGAACAGCAATTCCAAATCTAAAATGAACTTTCTCCCATCCCCCTACCCCCTTCCCGCTGGGAAGGGGAAAACCCGCGAAATGGCCTATTTGGGCGGCACGCGTGCCGCCCAAATAGGCCATTTCGCGGAAATCTCTCCGCCCCTTTAGGGGCCTCCACAGGATGCTGTCCACAGGATGATATCGCGAGGGCCGCGGGTGGGATGATTCATCTTCCTTTAGTGAATGCCTTTGTTTTTCAGATTTGGAATTGCTGGGTTCAATCAAAAGGGCGCGCCTTCTTGCGAATGCACGCCTTTTTGAAAACTCATATCTTGATTGGCCTTTTACTGCCCGTCTTTTTCCTCAGCCTCCGGCGCAGGCTTCGGGGCGGATTTTAGCCTGCCCTTGAAAAGCAGCCGCCACAGCCAGCGCACAAAGCGCCAGACCACGAACAGGGTCAACCCAAGACTTCCCAAAATCAGGATGGCCGCCGGAAGAAAGACAACCACCAGATTGACAACGAACTCAAAGAACCCTTTCAGGAAGTTCACCAGCATCTGCATCGCATCACGGACAACGCCCTGCGGTTTCCATCCACCAATCTCGAGTGGCTGAATGGTTTTCTCGGCAATCAGGCGAATACTGATGGACGAAAGCGCCGACGACTGCTCATAATACTGCATCTGTCCTTTGATAAGTTCAATCTGTTCGCGAATTTGGGTCAATTCCCTAAAGACTTGCAGCACGTCTTCGGTTCTGCGGGCTTCTTCCATGATGAGCGTCAACTGGCGTTCGGTGCTTTCGAGGTTTTTCAGACGCGAAGCCAGGTCAGTGTACTCCTGGGTGACATCCTGACCAGAGCGCGTTTCGGAACGCAGTTCAACAATCCCTTCCTTGATTTCGTCCAGGGCATCGTTGAGTCTTTCAGACGGCACGCGGACAGTCATCGAACCTTCCGGGGCTTTGCCGCCGCCCGAAATGTTGGTCTCGTAGATGTTCGAGGAGACCACAAAACCACCCATGCGCTCGGCCATGGCCGAAATGGCCTGCATCTTGGTCTGCGGGTCGACGACCACGATACTCATGTCAGCGTTTTCGATGACCATGCGCTGTTGGGCCGGAACGGCGCTGACCCCGGAATCATAAGAATCGTAAGCAGCCATGGCAGGTTCAGCCGGGGCCGCCATTTCATAGCCGTAATAATCGGCACTGGGCGCAGCGGCTACGCCGCAACCTGCCAGCAAGAGCATTGCCAGCATCAAAATAATGACTGTTTTTTTCATGATGTTGCTCCTCCTTCAAAAAGGTCAACAGGGTGGTTTCTCTTCTTTACAGACGTTTCCCTTTTTGATTTTGTTCCTTTGAAAAGACCCTAAAGGTGTCAAAACCTTTAGGGTCTGCCTGTTACCAGCCTTCGGCCAATCTGACCGCATGTTTATCCGGCAACTTTGCCGCGCGAATGCGTTCCTGCACGGCCTCAATATCATAAGAAGCCCGGCGCGGCTCCCAAGTCCCGGCTTCGGGATCGAAGATGGCGTAAGCGGCGCGGGGGTCACGGTCACGCGGTTGGCCGACCGAGCCAGAGTTCAGGATGGCGCGCGGAGTCAGGGTCAGGACTTCATCCACCTTGGGCGCCTCCAGCGAAACACGGTCTTTCTCGGTGTTCAACTGGAACATGCACTGGATGTGCGAGTGTCCGACAAAACAATAAGGCGTCTCAAACCGCTGGAAGTTAAGGCGCGCCACCAATGTATTCAGAATGTACTCCCAAACCGGGTCGCGCGGACTGCCATGCGCCAGGGTGACAGTATCCATGACCAGCGAGTTCTGGGGCAGGTTTTCCAGGTAGCCCTTGTTGCCGTCCGAAAGTTGTTTTTTCTGCCATAACAGCGAGCGGCGCGCTTCGGTATTGAAGACCGCATCGTCCATCTGCCCGAGTACGGCCACATCATGGTTGCCGAGCACACAGGTCAGGTTGGGGATGGCGCGCACCCGTTCGACCACCTCATTCGGGTCAGGCCCATAGCCGACGACATCGCCCAGGCACCAGGTCGCATCCACCGCGCCCGCATCGGCAAGCACCGCTTCGAGCGCGGTCAGATTGGCATGAAGGTCAGAAATCACCAAAATACGCATTAAAACAACTCCAAAATTTCTGCCACACGGGTCAGGATATGCCCGGCTGCTTCGCTTTTGCTCAAAAGCGGCAATTCTTCTCGCCGCCCATCCGGGTACAACAATGTGATTCGATTGGTCTCGACAGCAAAACCGGCATCGTCCGCCGAAATATCGTTTGCGGCAATTAAATCCAATTTTTTGGACATTAATTTGGACTGCGCATTCTGGAGCAGGTCCCGGCTTTCAGCAGCGAATCCTACCACAACTTTTAAGCGGGGCGTATCCCCCCTTAGTCTGGCTACCGCTGCCAGGACATCCGGCGCAGCCTCCAGCTCTATCTGCGGAATACCGTCCTGTTTCTTAATCTTGTCTTCGGCGACCTTTTTCAACCGGAAATCGGCCACCGCCGCCGCCATCACCAGCCCATCGGCGTCTTTTATCGCCGCTGTGACGGCGTCCAGCATCTCCTGCACGGTTTCGACGTGGATAACCTCGGCCCCAACCGGCGGAGTCAATCCGGTAGGGTGGCTGACAAGCGTCACTTCTGCGCCCATCTCCAGCGCGGCTTCGGCCAGGGCGTATCCCTGCCTGCCGCTCGAACGATTGGTAATCACCCGCACCGGGTCGATGGGTTCCTGCGAGCCGCCCGCCGTGACCACCAACCGTTTGCCGCGCAGGCGGCCCAGTTTGCGACCGAGCGTCAGCCGCGCCATGCCGAGAATCTCAAGCGGCTCCGACATGCGTCCGACGCCGACCAAGCCCGAGGCCAGGTGTCCCGGCGCTGGGCCGACAAAAGTCACGCCGCGCCCGGTCAGGATGCGCACATTTTCCTGGGTGGCTGGGTGAGCGAACATGCCGCCGTCCATTGCGGGGGCAATCAAAATCGGGCATTCCGCCGCCAGGGCGGTCACGGTCAGCAGGTTGTCAGCCTGTCCATGCGCCATCTTGGCCAGGGTGTTGGCCGTACAGGGGGCAATAATCAACAGGTCGGCGGCGTGTCCCAACCCAACATGCAGGACGTGCGCCTCGCCGCCCCACAATTCGGCGTCGGTGAAGGCCTTGCGCCCCGTCACCGACTGGAAGGTCAGCGGGGTAATAAATTGCTCTGCGCCGGGGCTGAAAACCGTCTCGACCTGTGCCCCGGCCTGGGTCAGTTTGGATGCTAAATCAGCGCCCTTATAAGCCGCAATCGAGCCGGTGATTCCCAGGATAATTCGCTTGCCAGCAAAAATTGACATAGCCGCAATTATACCCCGCCAATTGACCGAGAGCCTCAAAAATTTTTGGGCTCTTTGATAATTGCCGTGATAAGCCCTCGCATTTTGGAGGCGGCATATATCAGAGAACCTACGTTACAATTAGCCCAAATTCTGGAGATTTTGCACGCCGAGGATTCTCAATGCCTTCGTCAGACGTTTTCATCATTTCAGCAGTTCGCACCGCGATTGGGCTGGGCAAGCCCGGCGGCGCGCTTT
>JAWOIR010000259.1:0-4976 GCA_046484545.1 Anaerolineales bacterium | reverse complement strand
CACTCGTGGTCTGACCCGCAGCCCGATTTTGCCGCCCTGACGAGCGATGCCCTGCTCATCTTCCCCTGGGACGAGCAGGTTTACATCAACGGACAGTGGCAGACACATCCTGAACTTGAAAAATCCCTGCAAACCCAAAGCAACCTGTAATGCTTTTTAGGTTCTCTGATATTTGCCTTGAGGCCGCATTTTGGAGTGTAAGCGCACTCACAAGAAAAACCCGGAAATTTGATGTTCATGCGTGCGAAGCACGCATGAACACCAAATTTCCGGTTTTTTCTTGTGGGCCGCGAAGCGGCCATACACGTAAGACAGTCAGGGGGTGTGAGCGCGCTTACACCCCAAAATGCAGCCTCAAGGCAAATATCAGAGAACCAAAAAAGCATTACAGGTTGCTCTGGCTTTGCAGGGCTTGTTCAAGTTCGGGGTGTGTCTGCCACTGTCCGTTGATGTAAACCTGCTCGTCCCAGGGGAAGATGAGCAGGGCATCGCTCGTCAGGGCGGCAAAATCGGGCTGCGGGTCAGACCACGAGTGCGCGGCCAGGGTGGCGGTCAGGACGCGCGGCACGCCCCGGCGTCTGACCAGTTGTACGGCGCGCGTCAGGGTTTGGCCGGTGTCGGCGATTTCGTCCACAACCACAGCGCATTTGCGGTTGGCAACCTGGATGGCGACATCCAGCAGGACGACCGGGGTCTGGTGGACGACTTCGTCGTGCATCCGCCTGGTCAGCCGGATGGGGAACATTTCACAGCGCAGGGCGGCTGCGACGGCCGTTGCCGGAATCAGTCCGCCGCGCGCAATTCCGATGACCACGTCCACCTTTTCCTGTGCCAGTTGCTCAACCAGCGCGCGGGTCATCTGTCCGAATCGTTCCCAACTAATTTTTTCCACCCCTTGCCGATTTGCGTAGTCATAACTTTTCATGTCAGCCTCACTGAGTCGCTTCAAACAGGAATTCGATTATGTTCTTGCCGAAGTTCTCTTCCATCTTTCGCGGTGTGAAGAAGGTCATGCCGTGTTTTATTCCGGGATAGCCAAAGATTTTGTATTTTTCGCCGCGCACAAGGCTCCAGCAGGTAGTTGGCGAGGGTTCGTCTTTGTCTGCATACATGCAGCGCACCGGTTTGCCCTGGCTAATCATGGCCGATGCGCTTTCGGCAAAGTCAATGTCCAACCAGTTGCCTGGCGAAATGGCGAATGCACCGCGGCAATAATCCTGGTCGCAGGCATTGACAACCGCATCCGCGCCGATGCTCGTGCCGATGCCGACGATGCGCTCTGGGTCTACGTTGGGCAGGGTACGGGCGGTTTCGTATGCCGCCCTGGCATCGACCAGGTAGATGCTCAAATCTTCAGAGCGTTCACCGTCGCTTTCGCCATGTCCGCGAAAGTCGAAGGTCAGTACGTTAAAGGTCAGGGCCGGGTTGATGGCGGCCAGTTGGCCGTCCGCGCTTGGGGTTGGGATGCTGCCATCCGCAGTCGGCCAGTTTTGCAGCCAGGCGATAAAGCCGGAGTTCTCCATGTGCCATAAAGTCTGGTCTCCTCCAAATTGATGCATCATAACCACGACGGGGGCGTTTTTTTGCGCAGCGGGATAGAAATATCCGCGCAGGGTAATTCCATCGGGCGTCTGAATATTGATACCAACCGGGGCTGGGTTGGTGTAATGCGGCAATCCAATCGGCGGTACAGTTGTTGCAGTCGGTTCCAGGGTGATGGTCGGGCGCGGGGTTTTCGAGGGCGCAACCATCTGTGTTGGTTCTATGACTACCGGGGCCTGGGAGATTGGGTCGGCGGGGGCAACTGTTTCAGTAGTAACCTGATTACAGCCTGCAAGGAAAACCAGTAATGATATTAAGAGCAGGATTTTAATTCGCATAGAAAAAATAGTGGTATGGGATGTTTTTAATCTGTAAAGAGAGCAGAGTTTTGTTTAGAACTTGTAGCCGATGGTGCGTAGGAAGGATTTGCGCCATTCCTTTTCGGCTTCGTCTTCGATGCCTTTGGGCGAGAAACCGTCGATGACGCCCAGAATGCCGCGTCCCTGTTCGCTTTCAGCCACCAGCACCTGGGTCGGGTTGGCGGTGGCGCAGAAAATGTGTACTACTTCCGGGACGTTCCTGATGGCGTTCAGCACGTTGATAGGGAAATAACCCTCGCCCAGGAACAGGATGAACGAGTGTCCCGCGCCGATGGCCAGGGCGTTCTTGTTTGCCAACTCAATCATGGCCTCGTCGCTGCCGGCAAAGCGCACCAGGCATTTGCCGGAGGCTTCGCAAAAAGCCAGCCCAAATTTGATGCCCGGCACGGTGTTAACCAGGGCTTCATGAATATCTTCGATGGTCTTGATGAAATGCGATTGGCCGAGGATGAAGTTGATGGTTTCAGGTTTTTCAATTTGAACGAGTTTGGTTTCCATGTGATTCTCCGTGAGTGTATTCCTTGTAAATGTTATAGCATATTTCAGTCTATTTTCGACCTATACGGGACAAATTGACTACAGGATAAGGACGGCTCCGAAGACCACCTCGGCCGCCAGACTTATCCAGTTCGAGCGCGTGGACGATTTGTCGAGAAAAATCGAGACCAGGCGAACAACCGCAATCGAAAGGTAGGCCCAGCCGAGCATTTCGTATGCGGTCGGCCCGCCGAGGAGAATGGGGTATAGCCCCAGGCCAATGAATAGTCCGCCAAAGATGGCGCGGATTTCGGTCAGGCCTCGCCCTCCGATTGGGCTTAAGCCGGTGAAACCGGTTAGCGACTTGGGCGCGTATAGAGCCAGCATTCCTGTCGCAACCGTCATGATGGCAACGCCTAGTTTGAAGATAATGGGCATGGTTTTCCTCCTGAAAATTTTTGGCTATTGGGGAATCTCTTTGATAATCTCCGAATTTTGGGGTGAGCGTACGCTCACTCCAAAATTCAGCCTTCTTCATGGCAAATTCCCGGGAAGCAATTTTTTATCAAAAGTCAAGAGACTTTGGACTTCAGTTTTTCGTAAAAAATCAACAGCGTACTGCCGTATTTGCGTTCGTCGAATTTCTCAAAGTTTTTCAGTTCAACTTCCTGATACTCGACTGGATTAATCTGGACGATGACCCAAGCGCCCTCGCTCCACCAGTTGGTATTTTCGTCGGCCAGTTGCAGGGCCCTGAGCCACATGTCCTTGTATTGGGGTGGGGCTATGTAGAGATAGTCAAATTCCCGGTCAGGACGCCCGGCCAGCATGGCGAAAGCGTCGCCGCGCCGGACTTCGGCTTTTTTGCTAAATCCGGTTGTCTCAAGGTTGGCCTTGATGGTTTCTATCGGCAGGCGGTTCAGGTCGCTAAAACGGACGAAGGCCGCCCCACGGCTGAGGGCCTCGATGCCGATAGCCCCCGTCCCGCCGAACAGGTCCCACCAGCGCGATTCGTTCACGTCACTGGCCAGGATATTGAACAAGGCCTCTTTAACGCGGTCAGTTACCGGGCGGGTGGTGTCGCCCGGTACGTCTTTTAATTTGCGGCCCTTGGCCGTGCCTGCAATGATTCGGAGTGGCATGTTTTCTCTACTGACAGTCTTTTTAACGCAGAGTTGTGGAGACGCTGAGAGCGCAAAGAATTAAAAACTCTGCGTCTTTGCCCCTTTGCGCCTCTGCGCTAATCTTTATTCCTAAATTTCGCCACCGCATCCAGATTGCCATGCGGCGCAATCGTCTCGACCACGCAGCCAGTTCCCAGGAGGAAGCGTTTGCCGCCTGTTTGGGCCAGGGCGTCTTCCAGTTCGATTCGGATTTTGGCCGGGTCGCCCAAGGCCAGGGTCTCGCGCCGCAGCCCACCGCAGACGATTCCGGGGAAGCGTTTCTGACCCTCGGCAAGATTTGGCTCGGTGTCGCGGTCGTGCCAGTTCAAGACCTGCACCGGGTAATCGGCAATCCTGTCGAAATAGACATTTTCGCCATGCAGGTGGGCCATATTGAACCACAGTGGTTTGGCGGCTTCCAGAGCGGGCAGGTCGTAAGCACGCCCAAAGGCGTCGAACTCCTCGCGGCTGAGCAGGCTGGCGCGCGCGTGTTGGACGGCGTAGAAAATACCGTCGATGCCGGTTTCGATGGCTGCCTTGATAAAGCGGCGCGTTGTCTCAGCGATGATTTCCAGGCCGTGATGGACGAGTTTGGGGTGCTGGCGCAACTGCAGAATCAGGGTATCGCCGCCCACCAGGTTTTTGGCCTGCGACAGGGGGCTGAAAACCGTTTGAATAATCGGCTCGGAGGCCGGCAGTCGCTCACGGAGCAGGCGCAGGCATTTTAATTGGGCGGCAAGATGCGTGGAGTCCGCATCCAGCACTTCGAGTTTGGCCCAATCCTCCGGCGCGGCGACCACTCGCTTCGTGTAGCTACGAGTCCCTTCGGCGGCGCCTTCCCAAACATCCTCCGCCCCCCAATCTTTGATGCAGAAGGAAGAAGCCGGGGTGACTTTGACCAAATCCCACCCATAAATCGACTGCCAGTGGGCGGTGGCGGCGGCCAGGCCTTCGGGTGTCTGGTCGTCCACCGGGAAGTGCCGCCAGAGCGCAACCGGCGGCCTGTCGAGAATTTCGCCGCGCAGGGCGGCTTCGAGGCGTTGGCGATGTGTGTTCATATCTCCATTATAATTGGAACTTGCTTCGATATTTTGCTTTTGCGGAGATTTTTGCCTGTGCTGGTGAGAGTATGTGTTTGGGTGTATTTGCTGATGCTATTTCTGGTGTATGGACATAGTTTGTTGCGTTTTTTTGCTTGGTTGAATGGTTGGGCCTTTGTTGAACTTCGCGTGCACTTGGCAATTCAGGCAATTTTGGGGATGGTTTTTTTAACAGTGGTGGGCATGTTCTTCTCGCTATTTATGCCTTTGGGGACGATTGTGAATATATTGTTTTTGCTAGGCGGGTTGGCTTTGTTGGTCCTAGCTTATCGACGTGGGTGGCTGGTGCGGCCCGGTGCGCATTCATTTTTTAT
>JAWOIR010000211.1:0-2911 GCA_046484545.1 Anaerolineales bacterium | reverse complement strand
CTGGGCGTAGTGCAGTAACACCATTTGGAGCTCTTCACCGCGGCTGAATTCGGCCATGAGTGCCTGCCTCGGCACAACGGCACCGAGCCAACTGACATCAGCCCCTGCGACGGGCCGGAATATGCCATCATCGTAAACGCCATCCGCCAGCATTACCCGCACTTCAAGGCGGTTGCGCCCTTCCTGATGATTGCTGCCACTGACAGTCGCGTCTATCACGGCCTGGCCGAGGGTGTTTACCGCCTGTCCCCCTTTGAAATCTCCGAAGAAGACCTGCAAACCGTCCACGCCGACAACGAGCGCATCAAGATAGCCAATTTCTTCAAAGGCATCGAGTTTTTCAAGACCCTGCTGGTCAATGCGACGATGAAGTAGGTTGGTGTTAAGAATCCAAAAGCCCCCACACTGTGAAGGCGGGGCTTTTGGATTGGTTTTTATCCCGGCAAGAAGCCCTTATGAACGCCTTGTTAGCCAGCGCTTGCTCCAAAAGCGCCAGTAAAAATTAAAGTCCCAAGCCAAAAGGCCCAGATGGGATAACTGATTCCCAGGATAAGTGCGCCAATAGTGAATAGAGCATTCTGCTGTCCACCCCGCAGAAACCCAATCACTGTTGCCAGGTAACCAATGCCCGCTGATATTCCTATCCAGGGAAGTAGCGAAGGAAATTGCCCGCTGACTGCGCCAAGCGAACAAATTAAAATCAGCCAAACCCCAATAGCCCCGCCAGCGGGGAAGAACTTTTGCGAACTTTGAAAGTCAATCCGGCCAAACACAAGCAAACTTTGACCGATAGCAGACAGGAGCATACCCGAAACACCAACAATGGCCGCGATTAGCCCAAAAGTTAAATAAGGGGCAGGTAAAGTATGCGCCAATATGATTGCCAGGGGAATCATGAAAAGAACTTGGAATACACTTGAAATATCATTGATTTTGCCAAACGGCTTGCCAATGGAGAAAAATAGAATCCCGGTTATGAAGGTGAGAATGGTTGCGATGGCGCTGAGATATGCAAACCATCCGTAGATATGAAGGGTCAAATTTTTTACCTTTTGTTCTCTATTTACAGAAAGGCAGAGTATCGCCGCCGCGTCTGTTTCCTAACCTTCCCCATCATTTTAGCAAAAACCCCGGCCCGTGTCACCGGGCAATTGTCACAGGGTGTGGTTCAGTTTTTCGTCAGGACTTGACATTGCTGTTATCGGTGGCTGTTGTTTTCACCAAACTCCGTCTGCCAGAGGGCGTACAAATCGTCTTTTGTTCCCTCCAGCCAATAAAACTTACCCTGCACTGTTCGTGACTTTCCCGCCGCCAAAGGGCCAAAATCAAGGCCGGCATGTAAACAATCGGCCGGGTGCCGATTGCTTACATAGGCGGTCCGTTCCCAGAATAAACCAGCGGCCCAGGTCTCCCAACTTGCTTCAGGGGCGGTGGTGAGCCAATATGAGCTTGGAGCCTGCGCTCGCGAAGCGCTCTCCCGTACAATCAGCCCACAGTCAACCTGGCCGGCGCTATCATCATAGATGTTCTTGCCTGCTGCTGTGTGATAGCGCGTAAATGGTACCGGCAACGCTTGCCAGTCATCTTTACAGCGTACCCATGTCATCGTACCATTTGCATTGCCCAGGGCTTGCATAAGCAGTTCACTCAGAAAGGGTACCCGGGCTACGGTTCGATGAAAGCCCAGCCCGATGCCACTACTAAAACGCAAACATTGTTGCACGATGAATCCGCCGGGTAGGGCTACATCGGTCTTCAGCCTCATCCAAAGCCGTACACCGTTTTTTTCTGGAACGAAATGCCATGTCTGCTCTTGTTTCCCTTTATTTTGAACGACACTTGCTCTTGCTGACCCGTCAGAAAAAGTCTGAAATCTTAAGTGAAGCGGGTTCCCGCTTTCAGCATATTCTGTCTGCCAGTTTTCCAACCAGGCTTCGGAGCGCGAATATTGACTGCCGGGTACAGAGGGCAACCTCGCACTCGGAGTCGAAGGGTGTAAAAGTGGGTTGGGGGTGATTTTTGGCTGATGTTCCACAAATCGATAGCCAACAAAGTATCGCAAATCATCTGGCCAAACGAAGGTGGCGCACTGATGCTCAACATTGGATAATACGATTACCGGTTTCAATAGTCCACCTGTAATTCACTGGCTGCGCCTAACGGGGCGGCGCGAAGCGTCTGCGCCATTTGTGTTTTTATGCAGCCATCTTCATAATCCTGGACAGGAAAATGACTGTATAACGGCTTATATCCTAACCTTCCCCATCATTCTATCAAAAACCCCGGCCTGTGTCACCACAAATCATTATGGCCTGCCAGGCCTGCTGCCCCGTTCGCGTCTTTGCGGGTTTCGCCCGCCGTAAAAACCAGCCCGATAAGGTAAAATAGACCGATGAACCCCTATTGCGAGTATTGCAATGCCCACCCCGAAGATACCTACAACCGAAATTACCACGACAACGAGTATGGATTCCCCATCGCGGACGATAACCTGCTCTTCGAGCGCCTGATTCTTGAAATCAACCAGGCCGGGCTTTCCTGGCTGACGATTCTCAAGAAGGCCGAAAACTTCCGGCGCGCCTACAGTGGATTCGACCTCGAAACGGTGGCAGGCTACGGGGAGTCTGACCGCGCCCGACTTCTGGGGGATGCGGGAATCATCCGCAACCGGTTAAAGGTCAACGCGGCGATAGAAAACGCGAAACGGATTCGGGCCTTATCCGACGAATTCGGCTCGTTCAAGGGCTGGCTGGACGCCCATCACCCGCGCAGCCGCGAGGCCTGGACGAAGTTGTTCAAGCAAACCTTCCTGTTCACCGGCGGCGAAATTGTCAACGAATTCCTGATGAGCAGCGGCTACCTGCCCGGCGCGCACAGTGAAGACTGCCCGGTTTTTGCGCGGGTGGCTGAA
>JAWOIR010000171.1:0-2983 GCA_046484545.1 Anaerolineales bacterium | reverse complement strand
CTGAAGACGAAGCCATGCTAGCGCGCCCAATCCTGGAGAAATTACCCGCTCAGTCCGCGCCGCTACTGCTTGACCTGGCAACCGGCACGGGCCGCTTGGGGCTGACTCTGTTCTGCCAGCCAGACTTTGACGGCAGGATTATCGCGCTGGACATTTCCGGCAAAATGCTTCAGATTGCGTCCCAAAAACTGGCTCCGTTTCGAGAGCGTGTTGACCTGCTCCAATACCTGACGCTGCCCCTGCCATTTCCTGATGACTGTTTCGACGCGGTTTGCTGTCTCGAAGCGTTGGAGGTTATGCCCGAAATGGAGACCCCGCTCTCGGAACTGTACCGCGTCCTGCGTCCGGGCGGATTGCTGGTCGCCTCGCGCGGCACGGAGGCTTCCGGGCGCAAGGCCAAAATTCGCAGCGCGGAAGATTTTCGTCAACTTCTCCAGGACTCTGGCTTTGAGCAGGTCGAAATCACAACTTGGTGGAAGTACTTCGACCGCGTCTTTGCTGTCAAACCGGGCAGTGCTGCACCGGTTGATGAGCATGACCTGTTTGGTTTGTTGCGCTGCAAGGTTTGCGGGCAAACCCATTGGCGGGAAAATCCCGCTTACGCGACCTGTATTTCATGCGGCACGACTTACATCCGCACCGACGATGGAATCCTGGCTTTCGAAGTGGGTGGTGCGTAATGAGTCCTTTTCCTGCCAAAATTCGGTTCAAATCTGGCCGAGTTGTTATACAATAGGTGAATGAAAAGATTGCCAGGATGATGAGGCTGGACAGCCACCCCACGCTGGACTTGAAAGTTTTTTCAAGCATAGACGATATAGAGTCGCGGGTGTGGGATGAACTTGGCGCAGGTCAGGCGTTTCAGAGTTACCGCTGGTATGCTTACGCTGAAAGGGTATTGGCGAAAAACAGCCGCCCATTCTATATCCTGGTTTTTGAAAACCGCATATTGGTTGGCCGGGCTGCGTTTTATCTCTCACCTTCTGAGTCGCTCCCAATTCAATCGAGGTTTCTGCGAGGGTTTGCCGGGGTGGTTTTCCGGCGCTGGCCGCTTTTTATCTGTCGTTCTCCATTTTCCGGGCTTTCAGGGCTTGTTTTGTCTGATACGGCCAATCCTGACCTGCTCCTGGTCGAGATTTGCGCGGCTTGCCTGAAACAGGCGCGGTCGTGGAAGGCGTCCTTTGCCTTTTACGATTTTGTCGAGCAGGCCCACATCGGTCAATGGCCGCCATCGTTTCGCCCCTTGATGCTGAACGACCCCGGCATGCTGCTGCAAATTTCCTGGCCGGATTTTGAGAGTTACCTGGCGTCTCTTGGCAAGGACGAGCGCTATCACTACCGGCGCGCGCAGCGAAAGGCGCAGGAGGCCGGTATCGTTGTAGAACGGCATGAGCGTGTGATGGATGCAGACGAAGCCCTGGCCTTGATTCGCAATGTCGAGCGCAAGTTTGCATCCACGCCAGCGCCCTGGACGCGCGCGATGCTGGAAAATCTGGCCCTGGTTGATGCAACCTGGTTGACTGCCAGCCTTGGGGGGCGGTTGGTGGGCTGCGGCCTGACCCTGCGCGACCGGGACGCGCAATTGCATACGGCCCTAGGACTGAGAGATAATACCCCTTATGTTTATTTCTCTCTTTTGTATGAGAGCTTGAAAATTGCATTCGAGTGCGGCGCGCGTCAGGTTCGTTTGGGAAGTGGCGCGTATGATGTCAAACGGCGGCTGGGTGCACAGGTTGAGAAGAACAATAATGTATTGGCGACTTCCCCCTATTCGGTGTTGCAAAAAATTCTAACAAGGATATCAAAATGATTTCAGGAATTTCTCTTTCAGTATTGCTGGGGGTAGTGGTTATTGCTTTCTTTTTTATGGATTTTTTCTTTATGATTCGCTATGACCGTGAGCGCGAGTTGGGCAAAGGTTGGGCTTGGGATTATACATTGCTAGTTGGCGGGCTAGGGCTGGTTGTAGTGCTTCAGCCCGCGTTTTTTCCAATAATTGGCTTTTTTACACAAAAATCATGGGGTCTGATGGTTCAGGTATTTGGTTTTGTGCTGGTTATTTTGTCTTTTGTAATTCACATTTGGGCTCGGTTGCATTTACAAAAATTTTATGCTGAACGTGTTGAGATTCAATCTGACCATAAACTTATCAATACAGGCCCCTATAAGTGGATGAGACATCCATTAGTTACCTCTTTTTTCTTGTTGGGTACAGGAGTCTTCTTCTTATCGCCTGCTTTGACAACTTTGGTGGCAATGCTCTATGTTTACTGGGATTTTAGCCGCGCGGCAAAAGCTGAAGATGAGCTACTCGGCAAGAATCTTCCCGGTTATCTTGATTATATGGAGCGTGTTCCAAGATTTTTACCTCGATGGAAAAAATAAGGATTTCTCATATGGAGTACTTGCGTCTGGTTTGGTCAAACTCGAGGTGGTATCGAATTTCATTAATAGCAGCCCTTGTCTGGTTTGTGTTGCGCCTTACTGTTCAGGTAATTTATGCGTCAGGCATGATGCCGGAATTAACCGGTGACGATGGCTTGCCAATGGATTTGCCGGTTTATCTTGGCGCGGCCCAGAAGTTTATTATGGGTCTGGATTTGTATCCGCAAGATTTGAGCGATTCAACTTTTCACTATCCTTATTCGCCTCCTTTTGCCATGTTATCCACCGTCCTGCTGTTGCTCCCTGAACGCGGGATTGCCATTGCCGGTACTTTACTGAGCGTAGTCGTTTATGGCTTGCTTTATCTAAAGTGGATGCAAATTTTTCAGCGATTGTCCCTGCCTGCAGTTGCAGAAAAGATGGCCTATGTCCTGCCGGTTTGGTTGATTTTTTCCGCTTTTTGGGGGCTTGTTGTCTTTCTCAATATTGGCATATTGGTTGCGCTTGTTGCCACTTTTTTGATTGACAACATTCTGAAAGAACGGTTGGGCTGGTCGGCGGCGCTGGCTGTTTCTCTGATGATTTCAAAGATTATGTG
>JAWOIR010000110.1:0-3074 GCA_046484545.1 Anaerolineales bacterium | reverse complement strand
GGCTTCTTTACGGCAAATGTCAGAAAACCTGCGCCAGAATTCATCGGAACATTGTCGTGTTGGGGTAGTTGAGATATAGTATCGTTTAATTCAGCAAACCGGGAAGCCAAACATGCGAAAAACATTTGATGTGGCTGTGATTGGCAATGTCGGCATTGATACCAATGTCTACCTGTACGGCGATGAGATTGATTTCACCGTCGAGGCCAACTTTACCCAAAATATCGACTATCTCGGCCAGGCGGGCGGTTATGCCAGCCGGGGCTATCGCCGCCAGGGCAGGCGGACGGCTTTCATCGGGCATGTCGGCGACGATTATCAAGGCCGCTTCATCCGCGAGGTGTTCGCAAGGGACGGTATCGACACGACTGCCCTGTTCAGTGACCCGACTGGCACGGCCCGCAGCGTCAACATTATGTATCCCGATGGCCGTCGCAAGAATTTCTACGATGGCAAGTCTCACATGACCCTGACCCCCAACCTGCCCGCCTGTCGCGATGTCCTGTCCCGCGCGCGGTTGGCGCATTTCAACATTCCCAACTGGGCGCGGACTCTGCTGCCTATTGCGCGCGAATCCGGGACAGTAATAGCCTGTGATTTGCAAGATGTCGTCCGGGTGGATGACCCGTACCGGCAGGAGTTTGTCGAGGCTGCCGATTTTCTCTTCTTTTCTGCGGCCAATCATCCCGACCCGACGCCTTTGTTCCACGAATACTGGAAGCGGAATCCCGGCTGTGTCCTGGTCAGCGGGATGGGGGAGCGCGGCTGCGCCCTGGGCGTGGCAGGCCGGGTCGAATTTTTCGCTCCCGTCCCCATGCCGGAAACCGTCATGGATACCAACGGCGCGGGCGACGGGCTGGCAGTCGGATTCCTGACCAGTCACGTGCTCGAAGGCCGCAACCTGCGCGAATCGATTTTACGCGGTCAAATTACAGCGCGTTATACCTGCGCCCAAAAAGCCAGCACAGACAACCTGATTACCGCGGCGCAGGTGGATGCGTTTTACAAAGAGATGGCTGAGAAATGACAGAGAAAATTATCTCCCCGACTGAATTGCGCCGCAACACGGGTGAGCGTGGCTCATACAAGTGGATTGCCCATGAAGGCGTTGTCTACGATGTGACCGATTGTCCGCGCTGGAAGCATGAGATGCACGAACACTTGCATTTTCCCGGACAGGATTTGACCGGGGAGTTGGACGATGCGCCGCACAAAGACGACGTGTTCAGCCGTCCGTGCGTAAAGGTGGTTGGGAAGTTGAGGGATTAATCCGCCGATGCTGGCACGGGCGGTTCCAGTACCAGTGCCGGGGGATGGGCCGGGAATCCGGTCTCGAAGCCGAAGCGCACAAAAATATCCTCGAACTCGGCCAGGATTTGTTCGCGTGAGAAGCCCATTGCTTCATACGAATAGACGTGGTCACTTTTGTAGCTGCGCGTCTCGGCGACAGCCTGGGCTACAATTTCTTCCAGGTTATCCTGCTCGGGGTAGCCGAACTGGTGGTACATGCCGCGAATGATGCGTTCCGGGTCGCTAATCAGTTCGTCGTAACTGAGAATCAGGTGGTTGGGGGAGGGATGGGTATCAAGATACTTGAGCGGATGGGTGTACCAGTAACGCGCCATCCGCAGGATTTCAGGGCGATGCGGGTATTGTTCGAGCGGGCTGCCGAAGACGCGCCAGGCAAATCCGAGCCAGGAAATGGTCGAGGGCAGCATATCCAGCGGGTTGCGCGCCAGGTAAAGGATGCGCGCATCCGGGAAGAATTCGGCCAGGGTTTCGATTTTGGCGCTAAAAGCCGGATTTTTCGAGACGAAATGACGTTTTCCGTCGTCGGCGTACAGATGTCGCTGGACGCAGGAGCGGTAAAAGCCCATGATACGCCGCTTTTCTTCCATCGGCAGGGATTCGTCGAAGTAGTTGTAGGCCGGCATCTCGTCCAGGAAGGGGAACAGGAAGCCGACAAACGAAGTGCTCCAGATGTGCAGCAGGATGTTCTCATCTTCTTCCGGCTCGAACAGGCTGATGCGGTGGATTTTGACCTGTCCCAGCCCGCGCCGGTCGATGTTGAGCAGGAAACGCTTGAGCGGCATCCCAAAGAAGCGGTCGATGTTGCCGACCAGGCGCGAGATTTTGCGCTGGGTGATGGTGGGGGTGATGAAAATTTCCCAGGTGCGCAGGCTGGTGAAGGTCTGCGCATCGCGTGAGAGCAGGCGGTGTAGGAAGGTGGAGCCGGAGCGATAGTTACCGATAATGAAGAGCGGCTTTTCGAGTGGCTGGGTTTTGTGTCCGGGGAAGAGCAGGTCGTCGAGCAGGAAGCAGGCCCAGGTGAAGAGCGTCCAGAACGGCCAAACGGAGTAAAACAGCAGGACGAAGAAAAGCCGCTTTGGCGTCAGTCGCCCGTGGGTGTTCTTTGTCCGCAAAAAAGAGCGGACGGCCATGCGCCAGAACAGGCGTAAGTTGTATGTCATAAGGCAAACCTTACTTGCAGAATCGCCGGATTTTCGCCCGGCACACAAAAGAAGGCCATAAAAGGCCCTCCGGAGTTTATTGTATCAGAGTTTGGGTTAAGGAAAAGTAAAGAAATTGGCAAAAAATGTGACAATCATCCTGCCCGGAAGTGGCTATAATTTAGTTGTTGGTTCTTCTTCAAACTATTCACTCAGGAGAAACGCATGTCGAAACTCGATTGGGTCACCCAAGAACTCGAAAGCCTGAAAGAAGCCGGGCTGTATAACCACATCCGCACCATCGAATCGCCGCAGGGCGCATGGCTGACGGTGGATGGCAAGAAAGTGCTTAATTTCTGCTCGAACAATTATCTAGGGCTGGCCAACCACCCCGATATTGTGGCGGAGGCGCGCAAATCGGTTGAGAGCATGGGCGTCGGCCCGGCGGCGGTGCGATCGATTGCCGGGACAATGAGCCTGCACGTCGAACTGGAGAAGCGCCTGGCCGAGTTCAAGGGCGTCGAGGCGGCCATCACTTTCCAGAGCGGGTTTACAGCCAATTTGGCAACCATCCCGGCGCTGGTGGGCAAGGAAGATGTGATTTTTTCCGACCGCCTGAACCAC
>JAWOIR010000108.1:0-10660 GCA_046484545.1 Anaerolineales bacterium | reverse complement strand
GAGAGAATCCAGGCTGAAGGTGACGACTTCGCCCTGGGCGTGCTGGCCGGTGTTGAGCGAATCAATCAGGATGACACGCCGGTAGCCAATCATGTGCTCCATCAGCGAGATTCCGGCCAGGGCCAGGCATTCGATATACAGACCCCCCTCCGGCTCCCCCCTACCTCTCTTCATCCCCCCAATTTCACTGAACTACGCGAAATTGGGGGGAAACGAGGGGGGTGCGGAAAATCGAGGGAGAGAAAGGCGTTGTTCAACTTCCTGCGCCACGACCCAGCCAACCCCGTCGTCGCCCAGGATGGGATTACCCAGTCCGATGATGAGTGTTTTGTTCATGGTTGTCGTTATTCGATACTCGATATTTGATATGGGTGTGTTCCATTTCTGGGTCTCGATATGCCGGAAAATCACCGGCTACTCGACCCTCGGCTCTAATTTCAAATCAACTGAAATGCACCTATTCGATATTCGTTACTCGAAAACTCGATGCTCGAATAACGAATATCGAATATCGAATATCGAATATCTACTCTCGAACCCCTAATCCACAAACTGCTTCACTACATCAATCACCTCGCCATCAGGGTTGCGCAGGGTGATTTCGAGCGGCATTTGACCGGGTAGGGAGTGGGTTGCGCAGCCGAAGCACGGGTCGTAGATGCGGAAGGCCATCTCGACCATGTTGAGCAGTCCCTCATTGACCACGCCGCCTTTGATGAGATTGCGGGCGGCCTTATTGGTCGACATCTGGATGGGGGCGTAGTTGTTGGTGGTGCCGACAATCAGGTTGACCTTGGTCAGGATGCCGCGCTCGTCGGTGACGTAGTGATGGGTCAGCGTGCCGCGCGGGGCCTCGACGATGCCCACGCCCTCGGTCGGGATTTCGGTCGGGACTTTGTGGACGTTTGGCGAGGTGATTTCGGGGTCGGTGGCCAGTTCCACCCAGTGTTCGGCAGCGTAGAGCAGTTCAATCAGGCGCGCCCAGTGGGTCGCCAGGCGTTGGTGGACGGGTTTGCCGCCCAGGGTGGCATACATCTCCTCGTAGGCTTCCTGGGCCCTGGGGGTGGCCATGCCGTCGGAGGCGTTCAGGCGCGAGAGCGGGGTGGCGACATAAACGCCCGAGTCCTTGCCGTCGGTGAAGCCCTTCCAGCCGACGTTTTTGAGATACGGGAACTTGAGATAGGTCCACGGCTCGACGCGCTCAGCGATATGTTGTAGATATTCGTGCGGGGCGTATTTGCAGAATTCGGCGCCGTCCGGGTCGACCACGCGCACTTTGCCGTCGTAGAAATTGACCTTGTTGTTCTCGTCAACCATGCCCATGTAGTAGGTCTTGTGCGTGTACACGTCGCCGAGAATCAGGTCGAGGTAGGTTTTGTTTGCGAGCACGATATCTTTGAAAGCCTGGATGCTGAACTGGGCAAAATCGATGGCCCAGTGACCCATCTTTTCGATTTCGACGCGCTCTGCCTCCGACAAAATCTTGGTGATGCCGCCGGGGATGGAGGTGGCCGGGTGGACTTTACGCCCGCCGATGATTTCGACCGTCTCGTGGCCGTACTTGCGCATCTGGATGACCTTGCCGCCAATCTCCAGCCCGACCTTGCGGATGACGCCCAGGATGTTGCGCTCGGCAACCGGCGCATCCGGCCCGACGATGAAATCCGGCCCGGCCAGGGCGTAGAAGTGGGTGGTGTGGTCGGTGCAGTAGAAGGCCATGTAGAGCAGTTCGCGCAGCATTTTGGCGGTGCGCGGCGGGTCGACCTTATAGACTGCGTCGGCGGCCTTGGCGGCGGCCATGTGGTGTGCTTCGGGGCACACGCCGCAGATGCGGTTGGTCAAGAGCGGCATTTCCTCGACCGGGCGTCCGACGCAGAAGCGTTCGAAACCACGCAGTTCGGGAATCTGGAAATAGGAATTGGCGACATCGCCTTTTTCGTCCAGGAAGATGTCAATTTTGCCGTGACCTTCCAGGCGGGTGATGGGGTCAATGGTAATTCGTTGCATGGTCATGGTGGCCTCCTAGTGCCCGTTCTTTTTCCAGGCGCTCTTGCTGGCGCGCAAGACAGAATCGGCCAGGTTGAAGCGGTAGAACTGACCGGTTGGGTCGGGGATGCCGTCGAGGATGCGTTCGATTTCCTCTGGCTCGGTCGCGTCGATAACGGAGGCGAAGGCCGAAACCAGGCGCGCGCCGTAGTCGAGGACGCCTTCTGCCGGGCCATAGCAGCCGATGCACTGCGCGCCGACGGTTGGGCAACGGGCATCACATCCGCTGCGGGTGGCCGGGCCGTTGCAGGGCACGCCCTGCTCGAGGATGCACAGGTCCGGGTCGAGCGGCGCGACTTCCTGGATGCGGTGGAAGGCGGTGATGTATTTCTGGTTGCGGGCGCGTTTGCACTCATCACAGACGGTCGAATTCCCGGCCCCGATGACCGAACCTTTGGGCGGCAGTTCGGCTTTCCCCTGCAAGACCTGGATGACCAGGTCGATGACCGCTGCAATCTGGTGGCTTTCGGGCGGACAGCCGGGCATGAAGTAGTCCACATCCACCACCTGGGCCAGGGTTTTCAGCACCGGGTACATGGTCGGCAGGGTCAGTTCGCCTTCGGGGGCCTGGTAAACCGGCTGCGGGCGGATGTCCTCCGGATTCTCTGTCGAGACGGTGTGGTAGGCGGTGGCGAAAATCTCCTCCAACGGGGACAGGTTTGCCAGTCCGGGAATACAGCCCTCGGTTGCACACGAGCCAAACGCGACCAGGATTTGCGATTTGCGGCGAAGCAGGTGGGCCAGGTGCTCGTTTTCGTCGTTGCGAATGCCGCCGTTCCACAGGGTCAGCAGGATGGAGCCGTCTTCCATGGCCTCGACATCCTTGTATTTGGCATCCATCGCCACCGGCCAGAAGACCGGTTCAAAATTGGCATCCACATCCAGGATTTTCTCGCCGATGTTCAGGACGGCGATTTCACAGCCGCCGCAGGACGCAGCCCAATACATGGCAAATTTTGGCTTGTCGCTCATGCGCTCACCTCCAGGGCGGGTTCAGGTTGATGCTCTTCGTGTCCGTTCCACTGCGGCCAGTTGAGCGGCCCAAGCGCGCGGACTTCTTCGGTAAATTTTGTGATTTCGTCGGCCAGGTGCACACCTTCTGCCGCGCTGGCCCAGACCAGTTTCAGCCGTTCCGGTTCGATTCCCAGCCCGGCCAGGGTGCGGCGCAGGAGCAGGAAGCGGCGCAGGGCTTTGTAGTTCTGGTCGAGATAGTGGCAGTCGCCTGGGTGACAACCGCTAACCATGACCGCGTCGGCGCCGCGGGCGAAGGCCCTGGTCACGAAGGTCGGGTCGAGACGCCCGGAGCACATCAGGCGCACCAGGCGCACATTGGGTGGATATTTGATGCGCCCAATGCCGGCTGCGTCGGCGGCGCGGTAACTGCACCAGTTGCAGGTAAATCCAATGATGGTGGGTTCAAAAGTTTCGCTCATGATGTCCTCCTCCTAGACCTTCATCAACAAGCCGTCGATTTGCGACAGGACTTGTTCATTCGAGAAGCCGGTGCCGCTGATGGCGCCCGCCGGGCAGGCGGCCACACAGGTTCCGCAGCCCTGGCACAGGGCCGGGTTGATGCGGGTAACGGCCAGGTCATCCAGGAAGGAAATGGCGTTGAACGGGCACATGTTGTTGCAGATTTTGCAGCCGGAGCATACTTCTTCATCCACGGTGGCGCGGATGGGTTCCAATGCAACTTCCTTTTGCAAAATCTTGGTCAGCACTTTGGCGGCGGCGGCGGCACCCTGGGCGACCGAACTGGGGATGTCCTTCGGGCCGCTGGCGCAACCGGCGATATAAACGCCGTCGGTCATGGTGGCGACCGGGTCGAGTTTGGGGTGCTTTTCGATGTACCACTCGTCGGCGGAGCACGAGATGCCGAAGAGTTTTGCGGTCTCCTTGGCGTCGTGGCGCGCTTGCATGCCATTCGACAGGATGACCATGTCGACCGGGATGCGGCGCTGTTTGCCTGTAAAGGTATCCTCGACCTGGATGATGAGTTTGCCTTCTTCGTGTGGCTCGCGGGCCGCGTCGCTGACTTCGGCAACTTTTCCGCGCACCATCAGGGTGCCTTCCTCGAGCACTTTTTGGTAGAACTCATCGTAGGATTTTGCCGCCGTGCGCATGTCGATGTAGAACTCATACACGGTTGCATCTGTGCGTTCTTTGACCAGGTGGGCAAATTTCAGGCTCTGCATACAGCAGATGGTTGAGCAGTAATTGTTGAAGTTGCGGTCACGCGAGCCGACGCAGTGGATGATGCCGACTGTTTCAGGAGTGGTTTTTCCGTCGCGCAGGACGATGTTACCGTTGGTCGGGCCGCCGGCGTTGCTCAATCGCTCGAACTCCAGGCTGTTGAAGACGTTTTCGAGCCGCCCGTAGCCGTAGTTGGTCACCTTGCGGGCGTCGAACAGGTCGTAACCGGTTGCCAGGATGATGTTGCCAACCTCGACGTTGAGCATTTCGTCTTCCTGGGCAAAGTCAATCGCGTTGGTGGGACAGAACTTTTCGCAGGCTTTACAGGTGCCCTTGATGTAGTAGATGCAGTTTTCGCGGTCGATGACCGGGTAATTGGGGACAGCCTGCGCAAACGGGGTGTAGACAACCTTGCGGTAGCCCAGCCCGGCCTCGTATTCGTCGTCGATGACCTTTGCCGGACATTTCTCGACGCAGATGCCGCAGCCGGTGCACAACTCCTCGTTCACGCTGCGGGCTTTCTTGCGGATGCTGACCGAGAAGTTGCCGACATACCCGCTGACGCTTTCGACCTGGCTCCAGGTCAGCAGGGTGATGTTGGGGTGGTTGCCCGCCTCAACCATGCGCGGGGTCAGGATACAGGCCGAGCAGTCCAGGGTCGGGAAGGTCTTGTCGAACTGGGCCATGTGCCCGCCGATGGATGGTTCGCGCTCCACCAGGTAGACGTGAAACCCACCGTTGGCGATATCGAGCGCGGCCTGAATTCCGGCAATCCCGCCGCCGACCACGAGTGTATCGGGGTTAATCGGGACTTTGAGTTCCTGCAATGGCTCGTGAAACAGGACGCGATGCACGCCGCCCGAAACAACCGCCTTGGATTTGTCCGTCGCGGCACCCTTGTCGGTATGCACCCACGAAACCTGCTCGCGGATGGAGACCAGTTCGCACATGTAAGGGTTCAGCCCGGCGTTTTGGGTTGCGGTGCGGAAGGTTTTTTCGTGCAGATGTGGCGAGCAGGCCGCCACCACGACGCCATCCAGCCCCAACTCTTTGATGTCGTTCTCGATGAGTTCCTGCCCCAGGCTGGAGCACATGAACTTGTAATCGCGGGCAATCACGACGCCTTTGTGCGCCAGTTCCCTGCCCGCCCATTCGGCGACATCTTCCACGTCCACTTTTCCGGCGATGTTCGAGCCGCAATGGCAGACGTAAACGCCGATTTTTTCCGGTTTTTTGTGGGGAATTTTCTCTTCGGCGCTCATGCTTTAACCTCCTGCTGGGGATTGGGGTCTTTCTTCAGCCGCCGCTTGGGCATTGGAAGGCCTTCTTTTTTCTTGCCTTTCTTTTCCGGCTCAGGCACGGGAACTTCGACGCCGATGCGTTCGAGGGCCTTTTTGGCGCTGACAACTTCCAGGCCAAAACCGAGTTCTTTTGCGTCCAGGCCGAAGGCCAGGCCCATCAACTGGGTGAAGAAGACAATCGGCATCTGGTACTTGGTGCCAAAGTGACGATTGGTCTCGTCCTGGTAGGCGTCCAGGTTCATCTGGCACATCGGGCAGACGGTGGTCATGATGTCGGCTTTGCCATCTGCGGAGGAGACCAGGCGGCGAATGAGTTCGTAGGCGGTGTCCGGGCCGATTTGGGTCATGTGTCCGCCGCAGCAGGTGGTCTTGAGCGGGAAGTCGATGACTTCCGCGCCGAGGGCCTTGAGAATTTCGTCCAGTTCGGTGGGATGTTCGTGGTCTGACCAGCGGTTGTAGTAGTCCGGGCGCGGCACCATGCAGCCCAGGTAGGGCGCGACGCGCAGCCCGGTCAGCGGGCGGACGACCTTGCTTTTGATGGTCTCCAGGCCGACGTCATAGACCAACACTTCGAGCAGGTGCCGGATTTCGAGCGTGCCGGGGGTGTAACTCAATCCACCAGCCGCCAGGGCTTCATTCACCTTTTGGCCGAGTGCGGGACGCTCTTCCATATAGTAATCGGCTTTGGCGAGGTTGAGGTAGCAGGCCGAGCAGGGCGCGACGACGGTGCGCGTGCCATTGGCCTGTTGGGAGGCCAGGGCCAGGTTGCGCGCAATCAGCGAATAAGCAGGAATCAGGTTGATGCTCAAATACTCGGTTGCGCCGCAGCAATTCCAGTCGTCGATTTCATGCAGTTCCATATTGAGTACGTCTTTTATGGCAACCAGCGAATCGTGATAGGCCTTGGCCGAGGCTTCCATGGAGCATCCGGGGTAGAGGATATATTCGTTCATTCTGTCAACTCCAGTGTCTTGGCCTTGTCGAGGATGGCGGAAAGTTGCTTCATGTTCTTGATTTTGCTGGGTGTCAGGTTCATGCGCTTCTTTGCCAGCATGCCCAGCCCCATCCCGGCCATGCCGGGCAGGCGCAGCGGAAAGTGGGTCAGGTAATGACGGGTTGCCAGCCCCAATTCAAAACTGCGCCCGAAGCTTTCCACCATATCCACGAAGGATTTTGAAAAGTCGGGCGCAGTTGAGTCTTTGTAAAGTTTGGCTTTGATGGCCATCCCCTTGAGTGTGTACATCACATCGGCGATATGCACATTCTGCGGACAGCGCACCACACAGTGATAACAGGACACGCATATCCAGGGGGTGTTGCTACGGAGGACATCCTGCCTCATGCCTGCCCGCAGCATGGCGAATAACATGCGCGGGGTATGGTCCATATCGGCGGCGGATGGGCAGGAGCCGCCGCAAGTGCCGCATTGGATGCACATTTCCAGTCTGGATACGCCTGCGGTCGCAACGCTGACCTCGTGCAGCAGGGTTAAGTCTTCCTGCTCTTTAAGGCCCGCGCCTTGCTTTGGCACAGTGGCTTGGGGCATAGTTCCTCCGTTTTTAATTATGAAAAAATGTTTGATTTATCAGGTCGTCTTATTGTGGCCTTTCATACTATATAGGGTACATGATTCTCTCCCACCTTTGTCAGTATGAAAAGTCATGCCATGATGTGACAAAAGTCACAACTTATTCTCGATATTACCAATGTTATACTACCCTCATGCCCAACCTTCTCGTCCTGTGCCATGCCAACCAATTCCGCTCGGTGGTTGCGGAGTACGCCCTGCGCATCCGGCTTGACCCGGAAATGTGGACGGTTTCCTCGGCGGGCGTTTGGGCTGAGGAGGGTCTGCCCGCCGTGCGTGGATTGGCCGAGTGGAGCGGTTTTTTGCAAATCAGCGAGCACCGCTCGCGCGCCCTGAAGCCCGAAATGCTCCAATCCGCCGATTTGATTTTGGTGATGGAACGCGGCCAAAAAGAAGCCCTGAGCCTCGAATTTCCAGCTGCCGGCGGACGGATTTTCCTGCTCAGTGAGATGTCGGCCCGCCTGCCTTATGACATCCCTGACCCGGCCCTGGGGGGCGAAAATCCCAAGCGTCTGGTTGCAGAGATAATCACCCTTGTTGAAAATGGCCTGCCGCGTATTATGGCGTTGGCTGAAGAGAATAGAGGACTTGAATCATAATGAAAACCAAACTTTCCCCTGTTTTTGTATTCATACTGGTCTTATTGTTGGCGAGCCTGGCTTGCCAGTCGCTGGATGTTGGCGCGCCGGTTGATGCCGATTTGCCCGCCACAGCCCCGGAAGCCAGCGACGAGGCTGCCCCCGCTGCCGATTCACCTCCGCCGGCTGATTCGTCTGTGCTTGTTGCTCCGGCGGTTGCCTTACCCGACCCCATCCAGTCGCGTGGCCCTGGCATGGCTTGTTTTGGCCTTCGTGCCGGCGGCCTTACCTGCCTGGATGAAAACGGCTGGCAAACCTTTACCAGGGATAATTCCGGCCTGCCAAGCAACTTCGTTCAGGCTGCTGGGGTATGTCCCGATGAGCGCATCGTAATTGCCCATTCCGATGGGTTGAGCCTGTTCGACGGCGTGAACTGGGAAACTGTCCCCAAGAGCAGCGATTACAGCACCGCCGATGCGGTTGCCTGCGCGCTGGATGGCAGCCTGTGGGTGGCTCACTTCAAGGGTGTCAGCGTTTATGCCAATGGCGCGTGGACTCTGTATCCATCTGAGTTGCTGGCAACTGGCGAATCGGCCAATCAATTGGTTTATGGCATTGCTGCTTCCTCTGATGGCCGCGTTTGGGCGGTCACTTCCCGCAGTGTGGCTGTCTTTGAAAATGATGAGTGGCGGGTCTTTCAGGAAGGCCGGGGATTTGATGAGAGTGTCTTCTTTAATGTCCTGACGATTGACTCGCTCGACCGTCCCTGGGCTGGGTTGAGCAAGGGTGCGGCTTATTACGACGGTGCGTGGACGATGGTCGCCAAGCCGGACTATAGCAGCCCCACCGGCATGACTTTTGATGCCAGCGGACGCTTGTGGTTTGGTACCAGTATCAATGGTCTTTCGATGTACAACGGCAATACCTGGGTTGATTTCAACCGCAAACTGGGAACCCTGCCTTCCGACAAGATTAAAGGCATGGCTGCCGATAGCCTGGGCCGTGTCTGGGCGGCGACCACTTACGGCCTGGTAGTCTTCGATGGCGACACCCGCGAAACCTACCGCATGGAAAACTCGGACATCGGCGACAACGAACTCCGCTTCGTTGTCATCGTCAAAGATGGCCCGTCCTTGCCTGCAATCGCCGAAAAGCAGACCGGCTCGATGACCGGTAAACTTGAAAAACCGGGCGGTGCGCCCCTGCCTGGAATGCGGGTCGAAATCTGTGTTGAAACCCTGGCCAGTCAATTTTCTGGCGATACGCCTTGTTCCGACCAGCCTTTCTTCCTGTCTACTACCACCGACACCAGCGGCGTGTTCTCCTTTGAAAATGTGCCCGCCGGTTATTACGTTTTCGTGGCCGAAACCGGCGACGGCTGGGCGCAACTGACCACCCAGTTCGGATTTGGTTCCGAGCGCACGCCTATCATGGCCGGCGAGGATTATGACATCGGCACTCTGACGCTGGAAGAGGACTGACCTTTCGATCGCAGAGCGGGAAAATCAATCTCTCCCGATGCGCTCTTGCAGGCATCGGGAGAGATTTTTAACGCCCGCTTTGCTGTTTTTGCCACAACGAACGGTCTTGCGGATTTTCCGCATCCAGCAGACCTGGGTGAATTTCTTCCCGCACGCGGTAGCCGTGTTTTGTCCACAGATTGGCGGCCAGTTTGCGCGGCTGGCAGGATACGCCCATTTGAGCAAAATACTCGCAGGCGCGCAGCACATCGCGCTCAAAGATTTGATAGGCGTTGCGGTTGCCGTTCGGCGAGACGACCTGGGGGAAGTCAATCAGGGTGATGTCGCCCTGCCAGTACAGGATGTTGTAGGCAGACAGGTCGCCATGCACACGTTGTTGCGCCAGCAGGATGTCGAGATTTCGCAGCAACCGTTCGAACAGGGACTGTGCTTCCGCTCTGTCCAGGCTGATTTCATTCAGGGCCGGGGCAGCGACGCCCAGGTCGCCGATGTAGTCCATCAGAATGGCGTTGTTGGCCAGCGCGTAAGGACGCGGCACATCGGCGCCCGCCGCGAACAGGGCTTGCAGCGTGGTGTATTCGTAGGAAATCCAGGACTGGTGGCGCAGTTGTTCGCCAAAAGCGGTACGTTTGGCGATGGCGTGCAGCGCGCCATCATCGAGCAGCTGGTTGCCTTCCGAATCTAGTTCAGCGCGACCCTCGCGGTAGGCGTGGTCTTGTTTGAGATTGCGCAACATGCGCGGACGGTAGACTTTGACCGCCAGCAGGTCGGCTTCGACGGCTTTCCCGGCCAGGCACAGATAGACCGAGGCCTCCTTGCCTCCCTTGACCTTGCGCAGCACGTCGGAAATCCAGCGCTGCTCATAGAACGCGCCGAGGGATTCAAGCAGCCAGGCCTGCTCGAAGCGGGCGGCCTGATAGGTAAACTGGAAGGATGAGCGCGAGTCGTCCTGTTTGTGCAGGAAAACGCGCTCACTGGACTTGAGTTTTTTTGGATGGTGCCGCATGAAGCGTTCCTGACCGCGTTCGTCGAGGTCAAGGTCATCCAGGTATTCGTAAAGTTCGAGAGTTTGTTTTTTATTCATAGTTTGGTTTTGGTGATTTAAAAACGAAAAGCCGCAGTGAAGCCTGCAGCTTGTATTCCTAAAGAAAAAGCCGCAGGGCAAGCGCACCTGCGGCGGGTAGTTAAAGCACGAACGGTCAGGTCAGACCGGGCGAATCTCCACAGGAGGCACGAACGAGGGTATGGTTTGAGAGATGGCTTTCATTAGTTTGTGCCTCCTTTCCTGAGTGTGGCAGATAAGATAAATTGATTTTATTATTGTTTTCGGCCTGTGTCAAGGATTTAGTTCTCTGATATTTGCCGTAAAAAATGCGGGGACTTACTTATCACCCTAACTGTCTAACTGGTGTGGTGCGGCACTTGCCACCTGCCGAGGAGACCCGGAAATTTGATGTTCATGCCTGCTTCGCA
>JAWOIR010000063.1:0-4872 GCA_046484545.1 Anaerolineales bacterium | reverse complement strand
AAATCGCCCGCCGCGCCATGGACGCCAACGCCGCCATGAACGCCCACATGAACGAAACCCTCGGCATCGGCGGCGCGCTGCTGGTCAAACTCTTTGGCCGCACCCGCGAAGAAGAAATCCGCTTCCAAAAACGCGCCGCCAGCGTGCGCGACCTGGGCATCGAACGCGCCCTGTACGGCTCGACCTTCTTCTCCATCATCGGCCTGGTCAGCGCGGTCGGAACGGCCCTGGTCTACGGCCTGGGCGGCTACTACGTCATCCAGGGTGATTTCACCGTCGGCACCATCGTCGCTTTCGGCGCCTACCTCGGCACGCTCTACGGCGCGTTGCAGGGGCTGGCCAGCGCCCCGGTCGATTTCAGCACCAGCATGGTCAGTTTCGAGCGCGTCTTTGAAATCATCGACCTGCCGCTCGACATCGAAGAAAAACCGGACGCAATCGCACTCGAAGGCGGCAGCCAACTCGAATTCGAGAACGTCTCCTTTAACTATCGCATCGACGAATCCCTGCTGTTGAGCGAAGTCAAACGCTACGGCAAAATGGAGAACGTCAAAACGGTTTTAAGTGAAGGTGGGGACGAAAAACGCGCGCTCGACCCGGAAACTGAAACCGTTTCACAGGCCCGCGATACCGCCCTGAGCGGAATCTCGTTCCGCGCCGCGCCCGGACAATTGGTTGCCCTCGTCGGCCCCTCCGGCGCTGGCAAGACCACCACAACCTATCTCATCCCGCGCCTGTACGACCCAACCGAGGGCGTCATCCGCATCGACGGTCACGACCTGCGCGACCTGACCCTCAACTCCCTGGCCGCGGCCATCGGCATGGTAACGCAGGAGAACTACCTCTTCCACGACAGCATCCGCACCAACCTGACCTACGCCAGACCCGACGCGACCCAGGCCGAAATCGAAGCCGCCGCCCGCGCGGCCAACATCCACGACTTCATCATGGAACTGCCCGACCGCTACGAAACCGTCGTCGGCGAGCGCGGATACCGCCTGTCAGGCGGCGAAAAACAGCGCATCGCCCTGGCACGCGTCATCCTGAAAGACCCGCGCATCCTGGTCCTCGACGAGGCCACCAGTTCGCTTGACAGCGAATCCGAAGCCCTCATCCAGGATGCGCTCAAACGGGTCATGGCCGGGCGGACAAGTATCGTCATCGCCCACCGCCTGAGCACCATCCTTGCCGCCGACCTTATCCTGGTGATGGACAAAGGAAAAATCGTCGAGCGCGGACGCCACGACGATTTGTTGAAACAGGGCGGCCTGTACGCTCAACTCTACGAAACCCAGTTCGAGCATGGTTTGGAGAAAACTAAAAAGCCACAATTTTAGCAACGATTCTGCAATACTTTTCGGGAACAAAAAGGCGAAGAATAACATCACAGATATGTCAATTTATTTTCTTTTACCCTTGGAGGTTTCCTGTGAAAGCAAAGTTTCTCATCCAAATCCTAATACTGGCCGCGTTCGTGATGGGCGCGTTCCTTCCGAGCGGGGAGGCCCTGGCCGCCTCGTCCTGCGGAACGCAATATACCGTCAAAAGCGGCGACACCCTGCTGAAAATTGCGCGTCTGTGTGGCACCACCCTTTCAGCCCTGCGGCTGGCCAACCCTGAAGTTGGCTCCGGCAACCTGATTCGTGTCGGCCAAAAACTGTACCTGCCCGGCGCAATGATTGGCGACACCCTTTACGTCATCGCGCGCGGCGACACGCTGCGCTCCCTGGCAACCCGATTTGGCACTACTGTGGATGCCCTGCTCAAGGTCAATCCGAACATCACAAACGCCAACCGGATTTACGAAGGCCAACGGCTGGTACTGCCCGGCAAACCCGGCGACCCGCCCGTCCCGCCACCTCCACCACCAGGCGGCAAAACCTACACTGTGCAAAAAGGTGATACCCTCCGCAAGATAGCCGAGAAGCACAACACCACCTGGCAGGAAATCCTGAAGGTCAACCCACAAATCACGAACGCCAACCTGATTTACGTCGGGCAAGTCATCAACCTGCCAGCCGAAGTCACAAACCATGTGGTGCAAAAAGGCGATACGCTCAACAAAATTGCCGCGAAATACGGCACGACGCTCGATAAATTGCTGGGACTGAACCCGACGATTACCAATGCCAATAAAATCTATGTCGGTCAGGTAATTCGGGTACGTTAGGGTGGGCCTTTGGGTATCGGTCTGTCAATTTGAAGCGCTGGCTGCTTACACACAGTGAGTAACGAGTTAATCAAGGCTCTTTGAGAATTCCCGTGATAAGTTCCCGTATTTTGGGTGTCAGCGCGCCGCTAACGCGCGTACTGACACCCCAAAATACGGTCTTCTTTACGGCAAAGGTCAGAGAACATTAATCAAGACACGGCGGTGAGAAATCTTTATTGCTAGAAGAAGATTTCTCACCGCCGCTCGGAATAACAATCTTTTACAGAGAACTCAATCCCCAATTACAAAATTATCAATCAACCGTGTTTTGCCGATATGGACGGCCATCGAGAGCAGTGCCTTGGCGTTGACCGTTTGCAGTTCTTCGAGCGTGTCATAATCGGCGCACGAGACGTATTGCAGTTTTGCCAGCGGCTCGGATTCAATCATCCCGCGCATCAGGGCGCATAGGGATTCGGCGTTCCGCTCTCCGGAGTCATGCGCGGCTTTGGCAGCGCTCAAGGCACGGAACAAGACCGTCGCAGCCTGGCGCTCTTCGGGGTTAAGATAACTGTTACGGCTCGACATCGCCAACCCGTCAGATTCGCGCACGGTCGGGCAGATGACCACGTCAATGGGAAAATCCAGGTCGCGGGTCATGCGGCGGATGACCGCCGCCTGCTGGGCGTCTTTTTGTCCGAAGTAAGCCTTTTGGGGCTGGAAAGCGTTGAACAGTTTGGCGACCACCGTTGTCACGCCGCGAAAATGACCGGGGCGCATAGCGCCTTCGAGCGGCGAGGTCAACCCCTCGACATCCACCCAGGTCTGGAAGTCGGGCGGGTAGACAATGTCCGAAGTGGGCATCCAGACCAGGTCCACCCCGGCAGCGTCGAGTAGTTTTAGGTCTGTATCCAAATTGCGCGGGTAACTGCTCAGGTCTTCGTTGGGGCCAAACTGGGTCGGGTTGACGAAGATACTAACGCCGACACTGGCGCACTCGGCACGGGCGCGCTCAACGAGTGAGAGATGACCGTGATGCAAGTAGCCCATCGTTGGCACCAGACCAAGCGGGTTATCAAGCAGCGCGCGCGCCTGGCGCAGTTCTTCGAGGCTGGTGGCGAGAATCATCGAATCGGACATGGCTATGGCGCGGGTGTCGGACTGACTGGCTCAGGCGTCGGGCTGGCCGGAACAGGCGTCGGGCTGGCTGGAACAGGCGTCGGGCTTGATAAAATCGGTGTCGGGCTGGCCGGGACAGGGGTCAGTGTGATGGTTGGTGTCAGGCTGGGAGTCGGGGTAAAAGTCGGTTCGAGCGTGGGGGTTGGAGTCGGTTCAGGGATGTCGATGCGAATCCGAATGACGCGTTCGGCATAGCCGCCTTCACGATTCTCCATGCGCAGGCGCAGGGTGACGCGGTCTTCCTGTAAATTATCCACCTGCCAGCGATAGACCTCCTCTGCCTCGCGGTATTCTCGACGTTCCTCAAGTAGAACGCCCCAGGCTTGCGGGTCGTCGCCGTAGCCAAATTCAATCCGCACCAGGGTGACATCCGGCCCGGCTGCAATGATTCTTATCGGCACTTCTTCTTCTTCGATGACATCCCCATCGCGCAGGCCAATGAACTCCAGGGTGGGACGGGAGGCGTCGGCGCGGCATTCTTCGTCGGGGGTGAAGAAGATGGGCGGTTTGAACCCGGCGGCTTCGGCCCAATTTCGCCCCTCGGCTTCGGTACGCAGCCAGCGGCGGGCAAACGGATCGGAGACGTTCAGGGTAAGTTGCGTGTCTACAAAGTCGCTGCCGCAAGCCGAACTGGCGCGCAGTCCACTCCAGGTATCGATGATTTCCTCGCGCCACAGGTCTTCCCTTTCGGGCAGGGGCGACTGGTCGATGGCAAAGATTTCGGTGCGTTGCTGCGGACAGAACCTGGACGGCTCAGTGCCAGAGACGGCACACACAACCCTGTCCACGACGCCAGGCGGACGCACAAACGGGCGCGGGTTGCCGCCCGTCACCTGCGGGATGGCGGCCTGCATGAACTGCGACCAGATTGGTCCGGCCCCAGTCAGCCCGGTGACGTTTTGCATGGGGGTGTAATCGGCGTTGCCCACCCACACGCCGACGGCCAGGTCAGGCGTGTAGCCCATCGTCCAGTTGTCGCGGAAGTCGTTGCTCGTTCCGGTTTTGGCAGCAGCGGGGAAGGGCAGGTTGAGCACCGAGTTGCGCCCAAACATCGGGGCGCGGGCTTCGTTATCCGAGAGAATGGAAGACATCAGGTAAGCATGTTCCGGGCGGATGGCTTGCTGTCCGGCGGGGGGCTGGTATTCGTAGATGACATTGCCCTGGAAATCGGTGATTTTCAGGATGGCGACCGGCGGGACGCGCTTACCCTCGTTGGCGATGACGCCAAAAGCGCTGGTCATCTCCAGCACCGAGACTTCGCCGCCGCCCAGGGTCAGGGCCAGGCCGTAATCGTTGCGCGTGAAACTGGTGATGCCCAATCGCTGCGACATGCCAATCAGCCCGTCGGCGTATTCGGTGCTGGGGTCGTCGTACACGCCGACGAAGTGCAGGGTCTTGACTGCCGGGATGTTGTAGGAATTTGCCAATGCCGCGCGCACCGTGACCGGGCCGCGGAACCTGCGGTCGTAATTGACCGGCACATATAATTCGCCGGGGTCGTTTGGCAGGCCGGAGGGGGTAAAGTAGGAGGGGACGTCCCA
>JAWOIR010000049.1:0-7282 GCA_046484545.1 Anaerolineales bacterium | reverse complement strand
CTCTACCCATATACCCTGGGTAACTCGAAAGCCCTGCTCGACATCGCCGGGAAACCGATGGTGCAGTGGGTACTGGACGCGCTTGGCGGCGCAAAATCCATCGAAAATGTCATCGTGATGGGGCTGAGCGCAAAAAGCGGTGTCAGTTGTGAAAAGCCAATTCATTTCATCTCAAACCAGGGGCGTATGCTGGCGAATATTGTTGCCGGGATACAGAAATCACAGGAACTCAATCCAGATAACGAATACGTCATGATTGTTTCGTCTGACGTCCCCAGCATCAAGCCTGAAATGGTTGACTGGCTGGCTGAAACCTGCCTGCAAACTCAGGATGATTTGTACTACGGGGTGGTTCCCCGTGAAGTGATGGAAGCCCGTTACCCCAATTCCAAACGCACCTTTACGCGCTTGAAGGGCATTGAAGTTTGCGGCGCGGACATCAATGTGGTGCATGTCAGCATGGCGGAAGATGAATACCTTGATACCTGGCAGCAGATTATTGGCAATCGTAAGAATCCGCTCCTGCAGGCCCGCGTCATCGGGCTGGATACGCTCTTCCAAATCCTGTTTCGCCAGTTGACCATTCAGGACATCATCGAGCGGGTCATGGCGCGCATCGGTGTGCGCGGCCGCGCCATTATCTGGGAACATGCCGAAGCCGGGATGGACGTGGACAAACCCCACCAACTCGAATTGCTGCGCGCCGATATGACCGCTGGCCAGGACGCCGCCGCGTGAGTTGGAAGAAACTTCTCGAAATCGACCGCGACTGGTCTTACGCCTTGCGGGTGGCCGAAAAACCTGGAACGCGCCGCACCCTGGCCATGGTCTTTGCTCATTCGGGCGATTCCTGGTTTTGGGGGATTGCCCTGTTGCTCCTGTGGCTGGTCGGGAATACGTTTTGGAAGCAGTGGGCGGTGTATGAATTGTTCTGGATTTCTGTCCTGGCCGCCTTGGTCATTGTGCTTAAATTCAGCATCCGCCGCCGCCGCCCTGAAGGGGATTGGGGCGCGATTTATCGTAATACTGACCCGCACTCTTTCCCATCCGGCCACGCCGCGCGTGCCTTCCTGATTGCCGCCCTGGCCGGGCTGCTCGGTCCGGCCCCGCTGGCAATTGCCCTGTGGGTCTGGGCCCCGCTGGTCTCCCTGGCGCGGGTGGCGATGGGCGTGCATTACCTTTCGGATATCCTAGCGGGCGCGTTGGTCGGCCTGTTGTTGGTCTGGCTGGCCTGGCCGCTCTCGCCGCAGGTTTTTGACGCCATCAATGGCTGGGTAATTGGTCTGTTGGGATTGCCATTGTGGTAATTGTGATAGAAACGTAAAAAAGACTGCCGGGGCGGCTTTTACCGCCCAGGCAGTCTTTTTTGCGGGTGTTTGCTCTTCCAAACTTATAGCCAACTGATAGCCTGCGCGGGCCGTTTTGTTTGTACAATGAAGTCAGCAACCAATTTACTGGAGGATAACATGCAAACCCCTGATTTCATGCAACAAATTGACGCCCAGCGCGCCAGCATCCGCGAAACGCTGGTGCGTTACCAAAAACCGAGCATCCCGCGCAGTGTCTGGCAGTTGCTTAACACCCTGGTGCCCTTCTTTGTGAGCTGGGCGGCTGCCGCCTATGTGTATCAAAATTTCTCTTACTGGTTCGTTCTGCCCCTGGTCATCTTGACTGCCGGTTTCATGATACGCGCCTTTATCATCTTTCACGATTGCTGTCATGGCTCGTTTTTTGCCAGCAAGCGGGCCAACGACATCGTCGGGCGGGTTCTGGGCGTGATTGCCTTCACCCCCTATGACTACTGGAAGCACGACCACTCCGTCCACCACGCCACGGCTGGCAACCTGGACAAACGCGGCATCGGCGACGTGCCAACCTGGACGATTGAAGAATACCGCGCCAAACCCTGGTACGCTCGTCTTGGTTATCGTCTGATGCGCCACCCGCTCATCCTGCTCACCTTTGTGGCTTTCTTTGTTTTTGCCATCTCGCACCGCTTCTGGATGCCAGATGCAGGCTGGCGAGAGAAACAAAGCGTCATCTACACCAATATAGCCCTGGCGGTTGTGATTGCTGGGCTGGTTTGGCTCCTGGGCTGGCAAACCGTCCTGGCGGTGCAATTGCCGGTACTGGCGCTGGCTTCGGCAATGGGAATCTGGCTCTTTTACGTCCAGCATAATTTTGAAGGCTCGTGGTGGGAACGTCAGCAAGAATGGGATTTTTACAAGGCCGGTTTGCTCGGCAGTTCCTTCTACAAACTGCCCGCCGTGCTGAACTGGTTCAGCGGCAACATCGGGTTTCACCATATCCATCATCTCAGCCCGCGCATCCCCAACTACTACCTGCCCAAGGTCCAAAAAGAGCACCCGCTCTTTGAACAGGTGCGCCCGCTAACCCTTATTGATAGCCTGAAATCACTCTCCTACCGCCTGTGGGACGAGAACCGCAAAATGTTGGTCGGGTTCAATGTGCTGCGCAACAAGCGCGAGCAAGGCGGATTATAAAAAGAGTACCGCGAAAATGATTATTGGGGTGGTTTTCTGCCACCCCAATAATCATTTTCGCGGATTTTTAACTTTTGGCGAAACAAAAACTGGTTACTGAGCACTCATCGCCGCATCGCCGTACAACTTGCGATGGACGACGCTCAAGGCGCGCACCTGCTCGTAGGCGTGGTATGAAGAGCGCACCAGCGGATTGCTCTCCACCCACTTGAAGCCGATCGAATAGCCGAATTCACGCAGTTCGGTGAATTCTTCCATCGTGTAATAGCGTGAAATCGGGTAATGCTTTTTGCTCGGTTGCAGGTACTGGCCGATGGTCAGGATGTCCACGCCCCAGTCGCGTTGGTCGCGCATCACAGCCTTGACCTCGTCCATCTCCTCGCCAATCCCGACCATGATTCCGCTCTTGGTCAGCACATCCGGGTCAAGTTTCTTGGCATTCGTCAGCGTGGCGGCGGCCCAATCGTAATTGTCCTGCGGCTGGATTTGCTTGAACAGCCTCGGCACGGTCTCGACGTTGTGGTTGAGAATCTCAGGCCGGGCATCCATGACAATTTTCAGGGCTTCGAGCGAGCCTTTGAAATCGGGGATCAGCACCTCGATGGAACATCCCGGCTGCAGTTCGCGGATGCGGCGGATGACCATCGCAAAAATTGGCGCACCGCCATCCTTGCGCTCGTCGCGGTTGACCGAAGTGATGACCGCGTGCTTGAGATTCATCGATTTGACGGCCTGGGCCACCCGTTCCGGCTCCAGCCAGTCCATCGGGTTGGGCTTGCCGTGCTTGATGTCGCAAAAGACACATGAGCGTGTGCAAACATCGCCCAGCATCAGGAAGGTGGCCGTGCCGCTGCCCCAGCACTCGCCTAAATTGGGGCACATGGCCTCTTCGCAGACGGTATGCAGGGCTTTCGAGCGCATGATGGTATGCAGGCGTTCGTAATTTTCACCGGAGGGCGCGCGCACTTTAATCCATTCCGGGCGGCGCAGCGGGGTGGTTTGGACGGTTTCGGGGTTGACTCGTTCCCTGGTTGGGATGGCAGGCATAAGGTCTCCTTCGTTCACCTGTAAGATTTGCGGTTCTCTGATATTTGCCGTAAAAAATGCGGGGACTTATCACGGGAATTCCCAAAGAGCCAGATTTGCCAATTGTAACCGAAGCAGGTCAACTGTCCAGTTTGCGCGGGTCGTTGTTAATGTGCTTCTATAAATCTGATATTTGCCGTAAAAAATGCGGGGATTTATTACAAGAAGTCCCAAAGAGCCATTCAAGTAACCCATTTGGAGGATTTTTTGCCCGACCATCCTTAAAAAATATACACGAAAAATAGTTTCGTTTGTATAATTTGGTGCAATTGGAGTTTGTCATGCTGGTTGTTGCGAGCGATATTCATCTTCTCGATGAAACTGTTGGGGTCGTTGTCTCTGACAAGACCTTTTCTTTGTTTGCCAACCGTCTGCGCGAACTGGCTTATCGGGCCTCATGGCGCGCGCGGGACCGCTACCAGCCTGTCAGTGCGGTCAATATCCTATTGCTCGGCGACATCCTCGACCCGCTGCAATCGACCCACTGGCTGGAGCGCGAACCTGGGCAGGATGGTTACGTCCGCCCCTGGCATGACCCGCACTCGCCATTATTCATCCAAAAAGTGGCCGATATCACCCGCGCCATCCTCGACAAAAACCGGAACGCGCTTGGCGTGCTAAAAAAAATATCGCGCGGCGAGGGCATCCAACTGCCGCCCGCTGACCGGCGCGGCAGGCCGGACGAGTACAGCCGTGAGCGTATTGTCCCGCAGGTGCGTATTCATTACATGGTCGGCAATCACGACTGGTTCTACCACCTGCCCGGCGCAGCGTATGACGCCATTCGCGCAGAAGTGGTTGACGCAATGGGATTGAGCAATCCACCGGGTCCTTTCCCACACGGGCCGGAAGACGCCGGGGACGAACTGCTGGGAATCTTTTCCCGCTATCGCCTGGTGGCCCGGCATGGCGACCAGTACGACCCGATGAGTTACAGCCCCACGCTCGGACGAGGCGCGCCGTCGCTGTCCGACGTTTATTCCAGCGAGGTTATTTACCGTTTCCCCTTTGAAGTCAGTCGCCAGTTGGGCGACGAACTGCCTCCCAATCTGTTGCGCGGCATCCGGCGCATGAGCAACGTTCGCCCGTTGCTGGCAACCCCGCTCTGGCTGTTCGACCAGGTGCACCGTCACGGAACCGACCCGGCCCAGGTCAGGCAGGTCAAAAAAATTTGGGATGATGTTGTCGGCGATTTTCTCGACTTGGATATCCTGCGCACTGGCGGCCTGACCAATGCCCGCGCTCTCTACAGCCTGAAATTGATTTTTAGGCTTTCCAAGACGCTGTCCCTGCCGACCCTGGCGCACATGAGCCGCCTGGTGCGCAAACTTTTGGGGCAGGAACATCGCTCGATTGCGCGTTTTGCCCATCGTGAAACCGCCATCCAGGACGGCCTGGCCGACATCGCCATTTACGGCCACACCCACAGCCATGAAATTGTGCCGCTAAATAAGCGCAACGGGGTCGGGCTGCAGGATGACCCGGTCTACATCAATACCGGAGCCTGGGCAACCTTTTTCGATTACTCGCTCCAGGCCCGAGTGAAGCAAAAAACCTCCCCGATGAACCTGCTGACCTGTGTGGCTCTCTACCGCGATGGTGAGCGCCAGGGGCGGCGCTATGAAAACTGGTGGGCCAATTTCGCTTGAAGCCGCAGGCTCTTTGAGAATTTCCGGGATTTTCTTGTGGGCCGCGAAGCGGCCTCAAAGATAAAACAGTCAGGGCTCACACTCCAAAATGCCTCGCCCTTTACGGCAAATATCAGAGAACTAATCCGCACATAAGTTCTAAAATCGGATATACTTCACAGCCGGGAGACTGCCTCCCGGTTTTTCTATTCCAAAAATGCCAGGTCAACATGCCTTTTCTCGGTGAAACTGCCGCATTAATCACATCCTTCTGCTGGGCCATGAGCGCGGTTGGCTTCAGCAACGCCACCCGCGTACTCGGCTCACAGGTCACCAACCGCCTGCGGGTGGTGTTGGCGCTGGTTGCGCTGATTGTGATTAATGCCCTGCTGTATGGCAAACCAATTCCTTTTGATGCCGGTCTCGAGCGTTGGGGCTGGCTGGCGCTTTCGGGTGTCATCGGCCTGGCGTTGGGGGATGCTTTCCTCTTCAGCGCCTACCGCCACATCGGCCCGCGCCTGGGCTTGTTGTTGCTTAGCCTGGCCCCGGTTTTCGGAGCCTTCATTGCCTGGGGCTTTTTCGGCGAGACCCTGAGCCTGATTCAAATCCTCGGCATTGCCATCACCTTGGGCGGAATCTCGTGGGTGGTGCTGGTGCGCGACGAAAATAGTGCCCAGAACCGGCGAGACTGGCGCAAAGGTGTGCTGTTTGGCATCCTGGCCGCGTTTGGGCAGGCCCTTGGCCTGGTGCTCTCTAAGCAGGGGATGGGCGATGATTTTTCGCCCTTCGCTGCCACACAGATTCGCATGATTGCCGCCGTTGCCACCTTGTGGATTTTGGCCGTCTTCCAGGGGCAGGCTGCCCGCACAGTCAAAACTGTAATTGCCAACCCGCATGGGTTGCGCTGGGTGGCTTTCGGCGCGTTTTTTGGCCCGGTCTTTGGTGTCTCAGCCTCGCTGCTGGCCGTCCAGCACACCGCGGTTGGGGTTGCCAGCACGCTGATGGCCCTGCCGCCGGTGGTGATGCTGCCCATCAGTTATTTTTTTTACAAGGAAAAACTCAATTGGCAATCGGTGCTCGGTACGCTGGTTGCCATTGGCGGCGTGGCGTTGTTGTTTATCGCCTGACCTGTAGCGCGGGATGCCATCCCGCGATTTACACCATATTGTTGTAGGGGCGACCCGGCGGGTGGCCCCTACAAAGCCGGGTGGCCCCTACAAAGGATAAAAACATGACCACCATTTACCCCCTCCCCGCTCTGCGCGCTCTGGCCTTGCATTCTGCCAGCCTGGATACCCCTAACGGACACGAGCCGCCCCCCAGCCTGAGTTCCATTTACGAAATCATCCAGCGCCTCGGCGCAGTCCAAATCGACACCCTGCAGATGGTCGCCCGCGCTCATTATCTGACGATTTGGTCGCGGCATGGCACCTACGACCAGACCCTTTTCGACCGCCTGGCCTTCGACCCTGCCGAGCGGCGCATTTTCGAGGGCTGGTATCATGCTGCCTGCTACATCCCGACCGTCGAGTACCGTTATCAGATACCGCATCAGCGCAGTTTGCGTGAATCGCCTTCAGATTGGTATACGCGCTGGTTGAACGACATCCACCACAAAGAGACGGTCGATTTTGTGCGCGAGCGCATCCGGCGCGAGGGTGCGCTGCGCGTTTCGGATTTCGAGCGCGGTGACCATCCGCCCGGTTCATGGTGGAACTGGCGTCCGGCCAAGGTGGCGCTTGAATACCTGTATGCTTTTGGGGATTTGATGATTGCCGACCGGGTCAGGTTCCAGCGCGCCTACGACCTGACCGAACGCATCCTGCCCGATTGGGCTGACAAGACCGAGCCGACTGCTGAGGAGCGCGACCGTTTCTGGTTGGAGCGCGGCGCGAAGGCGTTGGGCGTCAGCCTGCCGCGCAACCCCGCCGATTACACCTGGATGAAACTGACCAAGGCCCGGCCCCTGCTGGCCGACCTGCTGCGAAACGGAATCCTGCGCGAGGTGCAGGGCGAAACGCTCAAGGGTGTGCAGACGCTCCTCGTCCACCGCGACCAGGTCGA
>JAWOIR010000431.1:0-2671 GCA_046484545.1 Anaerolineales bacterium | reverse complement strand
TAGAAATTCTTGAAGGCGGTTTCGTAATAAAAGCCTTCGATTTTATGCTCCGAAATGCCCCATAAGGGCAGGGGCGCTTCGACGCCCATTTCCTTCAGCCGGGCGGCGATGTCGCTGCCCTCGAAGGCGGCGAAGGTGTCGTTCAGGTTGTGCATGTGGTCGCCGCCGGTGGCGGAGAGGGCATACCCCATCGCCATTGTTTGCTTGAGGCGCGGGTCGTGCAGGGGCAGTTCCTGCCCGCGCGCGACGGCCAGCATGTCCGCCGCGCTTCCGCCCAGGCTGGCAGCCATGCGGGCGCTGCCTTCGGCCATCTGGTCGCCGAGACCTTCGCGACGGGCTATCTGGTGAATGCTCTTCAGCAGGGAATCGCCATCACCGAAGCGCGGGCCCTCCACCAGATTCTTTTCCGTAGCCTCCATCGCAAAGGCTATCGTGCCACCGGTCGAGATGGTGTCCAGCCCGTAGGCGGCGCACAGTTCGTTGGCTTTGGCGACCACAATCGGGTCGTTGATTTTGCACAACGGGCCGAGCGCGCCCAGGCTTTCGTATTCCGGGCCGCCGTATTCGGGCGAAATGGTCAATTCACCATCATGAGCGACAACCAATTTACAGCGCACCGGACAGCGGTTGCAGGTATCGCGGTCTTTTAAGATTTTGGGGAAGAAGTGGCTGGCGTCGAGTTGCTCAATGCCCTCGAAAACGCCGTCGCGGTAATTGTTGATGGCGGTCGCCCCGGCGTCGTGGTTGAACTGCACCGAGCCGGACGTTCCGGCGGCAATGGCCCAACCCATCATTTCCTTATAGTTGCTGTTGACCCATTTCTGCACGACCTGGAGCAGGGACTTGTCGGCCACCCCAACGGGCATGCTTCCGCGCACGGCAATCGCCTTGAGATTCTTGCTGCCCATGACCGCGCCCAGGCCGGAGCGGCCCGACGCGCGGTTGATATCGTGCATGACGGCGGCAAAGCGGACAAGTTTCTCACCTGCCGGGCCAATCTGCGCCACCCTGATTTTGTCGTCGCCCAATTCCTGGCGGATGTGGGATTCGGTCTCGGCGGTCAGTCCGCCCCAGAGCGCGGACGCGTCGCGGATTTCGACCGCGCCATTCTTAATCCAGACATAGACCGGGTTTTCAGCGCGGCCGCGGATGACGATGGCGTCGAACCCGGCCCGTTTGAGTTCCGCGCCCCACCAGCCGCCGGCTTCGCCGCTGCCGAGCGCACCGGTCAAGGGCGATTTGCCGCCGACGGCGTGGCGTCCCGTGCCGGGCAGGGCGGTTCCGGTCAGCAGGCCAGGAGCGAAGATGAGCAGGTTTTCAGGGCCGAGCGGGTCGGTTCCGGCGGGCATTTCTGTCAGGAGGTAGTGCAGGATGAGATTGCGCCCACCGATGTATTTGCGATAAAACGAAGCCTCCGGTTTATCAACCCAAATTTTGCAGCTGGATAAGTCAATTTGTAAAACCTGACCGGCAAACGGGCTTTTTCCGGCGATAAATTCGGGACTTGGCTGGCTGGAGAAAGGACTAGAATTCGCGGACATAAATCGAACCTCCTGAAATCTGGAATAAGAAACGAACGCTATCCCCTGGCTGCAAAACGTGATTAAGGTCGCTGGTCAGGCCAGAACTCGCGCCCTGCGGCTTGACCAGCGCGATGGCGGCCCTGGGCAGGCGAATCCCCTCGGCTTCGAGCGCCTGGCGGATGGTTTGACCGGCGGCGACGGGGATGTTTTTTCCCTTGCTGTCCGTGCCCCAAATTGCCTGGCTGATGGCTGTGTCGAAGAGGAGAATCGCTTGATTATTGTGCATTGAGTCTCTTGGAAAATTGAACTATCAGTAGATTACGAATATTTTGAAAGAACCCGATTTTTGGTGTGCGCAGCGGGCGTACGCCCGCTGCGCACACCAAAAATCGGAAATTCTTCAAACTTTCTTGAATTACTGATTATGCTATCAAGTCCTGAGCGGAGGCTGGAGCGTATTTTGCGTAGCCCGCAGTTGAAGGACGCTCCGCTCAGGACTTGTCGGGTAAAAAATTACAACCTGCCACCCATGGTCAGGGCCATGAGCGCTTTCTGGAAGTGCAGGCGGTTTTCGGCTTCGTCGTAGATGACCGACTGCGGGCCGTCGACCACCGCGTCGGTGGCTTCGTAGCCGCGGTCGATGGGCATGCAGTGCATGTAGATGGAACTCGGTTTGGCGAGTGACATCAGTCGCTCGTCGCAGACCCAATTCTTGTTGGCGTCGGCCATGGCCTGGACTTCGTCGGGTTCTTCTGTGACCATGATGGGGCCCCAGGATTTGGCGTAGACGATGTCGGCGTCTTCGGCGCCGGCGTCCATGTCGTCGACGATTTCAAATTTTGTGCCGTTTTCGGCAGCGTGTTTATGGGCGGCTTCCAGGCAGTTGGGCATTAACTCGAAGCCCTTGGGGTGCGCCAGGGTGACATCCATGCCGAAGCGGGTCATCAGCATGACCAGGCCCTGCGGCATGGAGAGCGGGCGGACGTACTTGGGCGCATACGTCCACGAGATGACGAATTTGCGTCCGCGCAGGTCTTTGCCGAATTTTTCGCGGATGGTCATCAGGTCGGCCATGGCCTGGCAGGGATGGTCGACATCGTCCTGCATGGAGATGACCGGAATGCTCATGTGCTTGGCGAGTTCATACT
>JAWOIR010000253.1:0-4858 GCA_046484545.1 Anaerolineales bacterium | reverse complement strand
ATACGGCGGCCCAGAGGCGCAACGATACGGTCAATTACACGCAAAACATGGTCGTTGTTCTCGAACGTAATCGGGACGCGAATGATTTTACCCTTGCGCTCGACATAAATGTTTTTCGGCCCGTTAACCATGATTTCTGTGATTGTGTCGTCTTCCAGAAGCGGCTGGAGCGGCCCAAATCCCAAAATTTCTGCCGAAATCTGCTCAAAGAGCCGCTGTTTTTCCGGGCGGGAAAGAATGATGCTCTCGTCATTCAGGATTTGCTCGAACAAATCCAGAATTGTGCGGCGCACTTCATCCGTGCGGGTAATATCCATAGAAGGGTCAAGTTCAGCGAGGAGTTTATTTTGAACACGGGTTTTAAGGTCAAAATACGTACCGGCCTGTGGAGCCGTGGAAGGCGCGTTAATCCGCTTGGACTGCACGGACGACAATCCACTACCAGAAGAACTGCCCCCTCCGGAAGATTGCGAACTGCTCTTTTGCTGGTCGGGAGAACGTCCCTGGCCTTGCTCAATACGTTTCAGTAAAGACATTGTCAACCTCCAAGAATACAAATAAGACGGCTATAATTCGTTTTTCTCAATCTGTTTTCGTATTGCTTCTGCCAGGGAAAATACCGCCTTCGAGCTGGGTTGGGATTTATTATCAATCATAAATGGCACACCGCGATTGACGGACGGAATAACAACACGCTCATCAAGAGGCACTATACCGATAACCGGCTGTTTCAGGTTTTCGCCAACTTTCTCAGGAGTAATTGAAATACGCTTGTCATATTTGTTCATTACAAAACAAATTCGTTCACGCGGCATATCAATCGAATTCATAATGTCGAGGAACAAACGACAATTCTTGATTGCCGGGATGTCCTGTGTAACAACCAGTATAACAATATCCGCATTGTCCAGTGCAGAAAGGGTCACTTCATCCAGTGTGCTGGCGGTGTCAACAACAACATAGGCATAATTTTGCCGCATGTATTTGATGAGTTTTACAAACTGTTCAGGGCTTACCTCTTCCGCTTGTTCAGGGCTGGCCGGCGCAGCCAAAACACGCAACCCGGAAGCGGCATGTTTGATAACGACGCTTTCAACCACTTCCTCATCCAATTCGTCCGCGCGCGAGGTCAAATCAACAATCGTTGTCTTTCCCTGTTCATTCAAGAAAATGGCGACATCGCCGTATTGAAGCTTGGCATCCACCAACACGCTCCGCGTTTCGTCATTGTGTAATGTTACAGCCAGGTTTACAGCCAGGGTTGTTGTCCCTGCCCCGCCCTTTGGGCTATAAACCACAATCACCTTGCCCTGCGATAATCCTGACAAAGAGATTTGCTGATTCGAGGCAGCCGCAACAGGAGATGATTCAACCTGTACATTCTTTGCGCGGGTTGCATGAGCCATTTGCCCGGCACGCCGAATGGCAGAAATCAATTCATCTGCCATGGGCGGTTTGGTCAGGAAATCGCGCGCCCCGGCAAGCATGGCGCGGCGCATGTAATTAGGGTCACCCTGCACAGAGAGTATGACAATTTGCGCAACCTGGTCGCGCTGCCGAATGGCCTCAGTGGCAGTGATGCCATCCATATCCGGCATATTAATGTCCATCAAGATGACATCTGGCTTAATTTCAAAAGTTTGCTGAACAGCCTCTTTACCAGTTCGAGCAGTGCCAACAACTTCAATATCAGTTTCAAACTGAAGTAACTTGCGAACATTTTCTCGCGTCTCAGCAACATCATCAACAATCAGGACACGAACTTTATCAGCCATTTATGGCATCTCCATTTTTATCCATTCGGGTTAGAACTTTGTACAAACTGATAGTCAGAACACCTCACGATTAATATTAAGGTTCAACCTCTTCTAATGGTGGAGGATCAAGCCTCGGGTTCATACCAAATGGCAGTTTCGCCGGCAGGGCAATGTTGTACTGACTAATCAGGTATTGCAAAGTAACTGATTCGGGGTCGTTCAAAATATTGGAGTCATCCGGCGAGCGCAAAGTGAGTGTAAGTTCTGCTTTGCTATGCAAAAGGTAGGCCAAACTGATGGCATCCTGCGGAGAGACAATCAGGGTAATAATATCCGGGGGAGGCGGCGGTGCTGGTTCCTCTTCACCATCTACGTTCTCTGCAGATGCAGCAGCAGGAGTAGCAGTTGCATCGCCGCGCAAGTTGAACGAACCAATATGCAAAACCTGAATATTCTGTAAAATCATCTGTGAAACCAGGCGAGGGCGCTGCGGTTCTGAAGGAAGAAGATAAATGGCCTGTCCAAGCGTTGGTTCCAATTCGGCACGCCCCTGAATTCCAGCCCCACTCGAAACGGTAAGCTTCGGCTCGGCGCCGCCCTCGGTTCCCAACGGAGCAGGTCCTGTAATCAGGTCTATCCTGTTCGGCAAAATGCTCTGGAAGGATGTATCCAGGTCAACAAATGTCGTTGTCGCAATCACATTGACATAGTCACCATCCCGAACAGCAAAGCCGACAGCGCTCAAGCGAGAAATTGGGATGCTGATGGCCGTCAAGCCAGGAGGAATTGTCCTTGCCACCTGGGAGCCTTCCTGCAAAATGCCGGGGCGGTCAGAAATTAAATCACGGGTTAATGGCTGTCCCTGCACCAGTGGATATTTGGCAAAGGCCATTTCCGGAACATCCGCCTTTGTGCGAAACATGGATGCCGTAATATTTTCTGCCGGATACGGGATTTCTTCCAAAACAGCCTCAACAATTTGGTCGTCCCGCGCAACAGGTTGAGCCAAGACAACAATTGTCGAAATTTGTTGGGGCGGCGGGTCGACCGAGACTGTGCTGGGAGAGAGACCACCTCTCAAAACAAAAAAAGCCGCGACGCTCAAAATCACGATAATCAAGATGATGATTAGCAGGAGTATGCCACCACGTTTCATAGTATTTCTCCTTCAGGCAGAATATTTTCTTTTTATGATTATACAGTAAAACCATCAAGGAATACGCAAACTTTTCACAAAAACGATAGTGCAACGAATCGAGCCTTGTTCAAGGTCTATCATGTAAAATAGTCACGCCATCAGTACCTGCTCACTGATTTTCCATCAAACAACCCCAAAATGTCAATAGGACAAAAGGCTTCCTGCATAATAAAATATGCACAAGTTTTCTAAATTATAGCATTGTCACAAGAAATGTACAAATTTCGAGGAGAAATCACATGATAAAAAGACAAATATTGTTATTTTTTGGCGCCTTACTGATGCTATCGGCCTGTTCCCCTTCGGTAAGCCCTACAGAACAACCCCCTGAGGACGAAAATCTCCCCCAAGCCACAGCCATTATCCTGGACCGGGATGAATTGCCGCGCTACGAATCGCTCGAAATGACGGTCTCTCTCGAAGCACAGTATGACAATCCCTATGACGCCCGCCAGGTGCGGCTGGATGGCGTCTTCACAGGACCGAACGGAACAGAAATGAGCATTCCCGGCTTCTGGGATGGTCAGGGGGAATGGAAAATCCGTTTCACCCCCTCCCAGGCCGGGACATGGGAATACAGCCTGACCGTCCGCGATGAGCGCGGCGCGTCCGACCCGTTGCATGGGATGTTCACTGTGACAGAATCCACCCTGAAAGGCTGGCTACAAATCGGACGGGATGTCAACCCGGATTACAGCGCGCGTTACCTTGCCCATCACGATGGCACACCTTTCTATGGCTACGGCTACTGCGAAGCGCTCAACATCCTGATTGACGGATTCAGCGTCGATAACGGGGTTGGCCTGTTCAACAACATGCTCGAAGCCGGGGAAAATTTTGTCGTCTGGTGGCCGCTTTATAGCATGTCGCCCATCAACAGCAGTTACAGCAATTACTCGGCAGCCAACATGAACACCATCGACATGATTGTGCGTGATGCCGAGAAAAAAGGGATTTACCTGATTTTCACCGTTTGGGACCATCCCCAACTGCGCGCCGACAACCACCCCTGGGGACGCGGCAATTGGGCCAACAATAACGGATTCCGCACCCTGGGCGATTTGTCATCCTTCTTCACCGACGCCGAAGCCTGGGCCTGGCAGGAGAATTTCTACCGCTATATCATCGCCCGCTGGGGCTACAGCCCGGCCATTGGCATGTGGCAGACGGTTTCAGAAATCAACGGTACTGAAGCCTTTGACCTGACCGACGCCTGGCATAAAAAGGTGAATGATTACTTCGTCAATAACGACCCCTACCGCCACCCAACCACCGCCAGCATGTCGGGCGATGTCGATTGGACGGCGGGGTACGAGGTCATGGACATCCCCCAGGTACACCTGTACGAGTTCGACGAGGGCGCGGTACAGGCCGCCGAAGTGCTGCGCCACTGGACTCATGCGATGTGGGACGCCGAGGAGAAACCCAACTGGGTGGGCGAGTTTGGCGTGCCTGGTACGCTGGAATACCCCGAACTCTTTCACAATTCGATTTGGTCGGCGCTGGCTTCGGGGGCGGCCATGACTCCCGCTGAGTGGAACAGCGGCGGCTCGTGGGGACGCCCCACCCCGGAGATGAAAGCCGATATGTCGAGATTTATCCAGTTTGTGGAGGGGATTCCGCTGGCGAAACTTAATCCCGAACGAATGGAACTTTCTTTCAACGACCCCGAAGTACGCGGCTGGGGCATCGCTGGCCCGGAAGGCGGCCTGTTCTGGGTGCAGGGTTTCTCCCTCGAAGGCCAGCCGATTGCCGAGTTACGGGCAGATGAAACCGTCCGCAGCGGGGTGCAGGTTGAACTCTACAGCCTGCTATTGGACGGCACATACACAATCACGCCTTACGATACCTGGCAGGGGCTTTTCCTTGAGCCAATCCAGGTCACTTGCGCGGCAAGGCAGCC
>JAWOIR010000222.1:0-3007 GCA_046484545.1 Anaerolineales bacterium | reverse complement strand
TGGCCAGTCAGAACGTCGTCATCCCGATGCCCGGCGGCATGGAATCGCTGAATGCAGCGGTGGCCGGGTCGGTGCTGATGTTCGAGGTGGTACGACAGAGAAATTTAAAATCTTAACGCAGAGACGCAAAGGGCGCAACACCTGCCCTGGCGGGCGGCGCCAGGGAGGCACAGAGAGAAAGAAAGCAACTCCGCGCAATCCGCATCCAAAAAAAACTCTGAGACTCCCCATCTCTGCGACTCTGCGTTAAACAATTATCCCGGAGCACTCCTATGAAAATTCGTTCCATCACCTACTTTTTCAACCCCGGCTGGCCCATCAGTGAAGAAAAAATGCAGGAGGCCGGACGATTCCTGTCAGAGGCCAAAAAGGCCTACGAAGCCGAGGGCTACGAGGTGCAGACCACCCGTGTGGCAACGGTGCCGTTCCCGGTTATTCTGACCGAGCCGTTGATTGGCTTGACCATGCGCATGGCCCAGAAACTTTCGGCGGGTATCAAGGAGCACGGCATCGATTATGCATCCTTTGGCCCGGCGATACCGGAGGTCTTCGAGAGTTACGAACTCGTTCCTGACTCGCTCATGCTCTCGGAAAACATCTTCTTTTCCGGGGAAATTGCCACCGCCAAGAAGGGAATTTCTCTGACCGCCATCCGTGCCTGCGCTGAAATCATCCTGCGCAACCGAGATTTAAAGTCGGATGGCTTCGCTAACCTGCGTTTCACCACCCTTGCCAACGTTTTACCTGGGGGACCGTTTTTCCCGGCGGCTTATCACGAGGGCGAGGGAATTTCCTTTGCGCTGGCCCTGGAATCAGCAGATTTGGCTGTGGAAGCCTTTGAAAATGCCAAAAATCTTGAAGAAGCCCGCCAAAACCTGCATACCGCTATAACCCGGCACGGAACCCAATTGAACAATGTCGCCAACGTCCTGAAATACAAGTTCTCGATTAAATTCGGCGGCATGGACTTCTCGCTGGCGCCCTTCCCTGAAGAAGCGCGCTCGCTCGGCACGGCCTTTGAGCGTCTCGGCGTTCCGCGCGTCGGACTGCACGGTTCGCTGGCGGCGGCTTCCTTCATCACCGAAGCCATGGACAGTGCCGAATACCAGCGTGCCGGCTTCAACGGCCTGATGATGCCAGCCCTCGAAGACGCTACTTTTGCCAAACGCGCTGCCGAAGGCGTCCTGACCGTCAAAGACCTGCTGATGTTCTCGGCTGTCTGCGGCACCGGCCTGGACACCATCCCCCTGCCCGGCGACGTGACCGCTGAGCAAATCTCGGCCCTGCTGCTGGATATCGCCGCCCTGTCCCTGCGCCTGAACAAACCCCTGACCGCGCGCCTGATGCCCATTCCCGGCAAAAAAGCCGGCGACGAGGTCAACTTCGATTTCGACTACTTTGCCCCCAGCCGCGTCCTGGCCCTCGAAAGCGAAGGCCTGACCGGGTTGTTCGCTTCGGATGAAACTTTTAATTTGAAGGCGCGGGGATAACCAAAACATAATTTGCAACAAAAAAGACGGCGAGTAGTGTTATCTACTCACCGTCTTTTTGCTTAAACCCGCCAGTATTCCCCTCCGCCGCCTTCGCGGGCCAGCAGTTTGCTGCCGACCAGTTCACGCCGCAGGGAAGCGGTGTCCGCGTGGAAGCGTGCCAGAATTTCGTTGACTTCCTTCTCCGGGTAGCGGACGCCCGGCTCGAAGGATTGGACGACATAACGGAGGACAGCCTCCAGCTTCTTACGTTGCGCCGGAATCGTCTTCAAGCGACCCTCCGGCCCGGAGTAGTCCGCCAGCACCTTGCGGTCATAGGCGTCCAAATCCACATCCTGGATGGCAGCGGCGGCCTGTTCGCTCGAAAAAATTCGTTGGGTGGTGGACTGCAAGGCTGCCTCGTTAAGAAAATAGACGCTGTAATAGCCCTCGGCCCGGGCCGAAACCAGCCCGGCCTTCGAGAGTTTGGACAGGTGGTGCGAAACGGTCGAGGCTTTCAGTTCGAGCATGGCGGCCAGTTCTTCAACGCTGTACGGTTTTTGGGCCAGCAATCCGATAATCTTCAGGCGATTGGCATCGGCCAGGGCCTTGAAGAGTTCGACCAGTTCGACGTTGTCGCTCATTCCGGCCTCCAGTACTGCGAACCATCGTTTTTGCGCGCCAGCATGCCCCGGTCAATCAGGTCGCGGCGCAGGCCGGAAATATCTTCGTTGAAACGGCCCAAAATCTGGTTGACTTCTTTTTCCGTGTAAAGAACGCCGGGTTTGAAGGATTGCAACAGGTAATCGAGGATAACCTGTAGTTTGGCAGGTTGATTAAGCGGCAACCGCTGGATGGTTCCATTCGCGTTCAGGTAAGCCTTGAGCACCTTGCGCGATTCCGCATCCAGGTTGGGCGCAGGTTCATAACTCTTTTTCTGGTCCTGGAATTGCTGGCGGGCAACATTTTCAAGGTTGTCTTCGGCCAGTTCATAGACCGTATTTTCCTGCTCCGATACCGCCTTGGCGCGCACTGCGCCGACATCTTCCAGAAAGGCGATGTGATTCATCGCATCCTTGAACGGGATATTGAGCAACTCGGCCACCTGTTTGATATTGGCGGGCGACTGGGTCAGCACGCCAATCACGCGCAACCGGTCGGCATGACCAAGGGCTTTTACAAAATCGAGCATTGAGTTTTGTTCCATATCTACCTACTTTCATCTAATCAATTCGATAATCATCGAATTGATTTTACGCGATATGGAATATTTGTCAAGGGATTGATTGCATACAGAGCAAAAAAGGAACGAGTAGCGAGGTATAAACCTCGCTACTCGTTCCTTTTTTGTTTGTTTACCTTTTTACAGCACTACGACTTCTTGCCCCCCAGCAAGCCGCCAATCACATTGGCTGCCGCGCCCAGGTTGCCTTCGCCACTCAAGACGGCATCCACCTGGGCCGCCACAGGCGCGGGCAACTTCTTCTTCAAGTAGTCCAGCACCACATCAACGGCAACCTTCGCGAGGTCTTCGCTCA
>JAWOIR010000037.1:0-12700 GCA_046484545.1 Anaerolineales bacterium | reverse complement strand
GTCGACCCGCTGCGCGAGCATCGACTGTATCAAGCCTCCTTTTTACTGCGCGACTACGGATTCGACCTCGAAGACCTGCCCTTCATGGGGGACGGAGACCTGCCGCTCGCCGCCGACCCGAAACTTGCTTCCGCACAAGCCAGCCTGGTTCATACGCCGCTGGAACTCAACCGCGCCGAAAAGCGTGACCTGTTACGCGTGCCGGGAATCGGCCCGAAGGGCGTCGAAGCCATCTTAAAAGCCAGGCGCGCCGGCAAACTGAGAGACCTCAGCCGCCTGCGCGCCCTGGGCATCAACCCCGCTCGCGCCGCGCCTTTCATCCTGCTGGATGGCAAACGACCGGCACAGCAAATGACCTTGTTTTAAAAAACCGTGAATAGCCTGTTGGCGTGGCACATGCCACGCCAACAGGCTATTCACGGGTATATTCCCCTAGACATCCCCCGACTTCAACAATTCCAACAACGCCTTCGCCGATTGCTCTGGGCCGCTCATTTCCATACCTGAAATGCCCAACTGCGTACGCATCTGCCCAACATAGGTGTTTGAGGCAAAGAGTTGCTCGAAGTAGCGCCGCGCCAGAATGTCGTGTTTCTCGATGTACTGCGCCGGGCCAAAGACATTCGCAAAATACGTCCCGACTTTGCCCTGGCTGGTAGTCGTGCCTTTGCTCATCACCGTGCCGGCCCGGAAGGTCTCGAAAGCCTCGTCCAGGGCTTCAAATCGCTCGATGGCCGGATGCGAGTCATCCACTGTTTCGTAGTTGTTGGCGTACAAAACCAAATCAACCGGGAATCCTCGCATAATCACCCGGTAACTCGTCACCGGCAGGATGACGCGCGCATTGACCTCGTTGGGACTCATGATAATCGTGCGGTCAATCTGTCCGAAGGCATAACCCGGATTCAGGTCGTCGAGGCGCACAAAGGCCCCGATTTCCGTGCCGTAGCCACGCAGGCGTCCATCGGTGTCGATTTCGAGCGAACCCATATCGTCGGCGATGATGATGACATCCTCCAGGTCGTCTGAGCCAATCAGACGCAGGGCTTCGAGCGTCTCAGATTTGCCCGCGCCGGTATCCCCGATAACCAGCACCGTGTAATCGCGCCGTCCGCGAATCGACAGGTTGACCAGTGCACCGTGAAAAGGCAGACGTCCCTGCTTCATCATGCGGATATTGTGCAAGGTCAGAATCATCTTTTTGAGATAGCCAAAGTAACTGAAAACGTCTTTTTCCGGCACGGCCCCAATCAGGATATCGTGCTCTTCATCGTCGAAGAAAATCGTCTGCGATTGGCCGATATTGGGGAATTGCTCCTCCGGCACGCCAAAGAAATAGACTGCCGCCGGGGTCTGCGCGAGGGCTTTGTCGTCAGCCAGTTCGAACAGGTTGCTCAGGCTGAAGCCATGCTCGAAGAAACGCAGCGAGAAATAAACCAGAATCAACTGTGGCCCGACCATGGCCGGGTAGCACAGCCAGTCTTCGCGCCGGAAATCCACTTGTTCGACCGGGTTTTGGTGGACGCGCTCGAACATGCCGGAGCGTTTGTTCATCGGCGGGGTAAAAATCAGCGGTTGGTAGAGCAAAACCTGGCGGATGACCGGGATATGCTCCACCTTTTCCATCAAATGCCCCGGCAGATTAAGCGGCTTGGGCAGGGCGATGGTCGCAATCCCGCCGCCAGCCGGTACCTGACGGTAAATGCGCGGATGGTTGCCGCTGATGTTCTCCTGAACATCCCGATACGTGCCGCGCACCAGGTGGGTCAGCAATTCAATGGTCAGGTTGAAAGTACGGTACGGACGCCGGTCGAAGCGATTGCCCTCCGAATCGCAAATCACCAGCCGGCCCAAACTGCGCCAGTAGTTATAAACATACTCGACAAACTCGTGCAGCAACTCCCGGTTACGCGCGAACTGTTCACTGCCCTCCACCAACTTGATGGCATCCTCAATCGGCAATTTTGCCAGGTATTGCAAGGTTGTTGCCAACAGGCGCACATCCTTGTCGCGGACGGGTTCTGTGGCAAAGATTTTCAACAGCCTGGAATTTTTCTTTCCCAGTTCGCGCACAACCCGGCGCAGGACGGTGTAAAACAAACGGCTCGAAATCAGCTCGTCTGCCGTATCGCAAATCCGCCCTTTGATGCGGATGATAATCTTGCCATCCACAATTTGAAAATTTCGTTGTTCCATGCGGTTACCTCCAGATAAAATTCCCTTCATTTTACAGGCGAATGGGCTTTTCAAACATAAACATTGTGCAAATTTGCACATACTCTGACTCTCTGATATTTGCCGTGAAGGAGGTCGCATTTTGGGGTATGGACGCGCGTACGCGTGCCCATACCCCAAAATGCGGGGGCTTACCACGGGAACTCCTAAAGAACCCATACTATGGTTTGATATGCCTTCGCTTCTTCATAGTAAAATACATTCCAAGGAGACCTCCTGCATGACCGACCGAATTTACGTCACCGGACATATCAACCCCGATACCGACACCATCGCCGCCGCGATTACCTACGCCTGGCTACTGCGCCAGCGCGACGGGACGGACGCCATCCCCTCCCGCGCCGGGGCGCTCAATCCGCAAACCGCCTGGGTGCTCAAACGCCTGGAACTCGAAGCCCCCACCCTGCTCACCGACGCCTCTCCGCGCTTTGAACTCGTCACTCGCCAACTGGATACCATCCATCCCGACAGCCCGCTCAGTGAAGCCTGGGCGCTGGCTACCCGTACCGGCGGCATTGCCCCGGTTGTCCAGGAGGATGGCATTCCCTACGGCTTGATAGACGGCTTCAGCCTGTTCAACTTCTTCCAACAGGTCATCGGCCCGCACCTTAACATGGGCGACCAGCGTATCGCCGACATCATGTCGGCCCCCTGCCGCGAAGCCGCCGACACCAAAGTGCCGCGCTTCCCCTCCAATGGCCACATCCGCGATTCGCTGCACCGCATCCTGCGTGAAGAATTCAACGACTTCTTCGTTGTGGACGAGAGCGGCCATTACCTGGGCGTCTGTCACCAGCGCGGTGTGCTCAACCCGCCGCGCCTGAAAATCGTGCTCGTTGACCACAATGAGCCGCGTCAGTCCATCGCCTCGCTCGACGAGGCCGAACTGCTCGAAATTCTCGATCATCACCGCCTGGGCAATCCGCATACCCATCGCCCCATCCGCTTTACGGTGGACATCGTCGGCTCGACCAGCACCCTGGTCGCAGAATTGACCGCCAAGGAGGGCCTGTCCATGCCCCCGGCCCTGGCGGGCATGGCCCTGGCCGGACTCCTGTCCGATACCCTTATCCTGACCTCGCCCACCACCACCGAGCGTGACCACCGCGCCGCCGAAAAACTGGCGCGCTGGGCTTTCGTCGGAAACGGGCATCTCAAGGGAGAAACCATCCAGTCCTTTGGCGAGCAGGTCGTCGCCGCCGGGGCCGGGCTGTCGAACCGCACCCCGCAGGACGTGGTCAGCACCGACATCAAGAACTACGAAGCCGGCGGCTTTAAGTTTGCCATTGCCCAGGCCGAAGTAACCGACTTGATGCAAATCAACGAACATCTTGATAGCCTGCGCCAGGCAGTAGACGAACTGCGCGACAAACGCGGTCTCGACTTTTCCATGTTGATGATTACCGATGTGGTGCGCGGTTCCAGTCGCTTGCTGCTCTCCAGTGAGCATCCGCCCATCCTGCTCGAACTGCCCTATCCGCCCCGCCCCGACAGTACTCGCGACGCTCCCGGCGTGGTTTCACGCAAGAAACAACTCCTGCCGGTTGTGTTGGGGCTGCTGGAAGACTAATTCTTTTGGGTACCCCCTCCCAGCCTCCCCCAAATTCTAAAACCGTAAATTTGGGGGAGGCTGGGAGGGGTAATTTGCAACTCCTTCATAATGCTATCCGCTTCAAATTCGCGTAAGATTGAAGCGGAGCATTTTTTATGAGCGAGAACAAATACCCCGAAGAACGCCGCCTGGCAACCGTGCTATTCGCCGATGTGCAAGGATTCACAGCCCTGGCCGAAAAACTGGACTTTGAGACAGTCAGCGACCTGATTAAGGGCATCTGGAAAAGCCTGGACAAAGTCATTGAATCACATGGCGGTTACATTGACAAGCATCTGGGAGATGGAATCATGGCTGTTTGGGGAGCACCCTTCGCCAGCGACAACGACGCCGAGCAGGCCATTGTCGCCGGGATGGAAATGGTCAAGGCTCTCGACGACTTCTGCCTGACCAGCAACATTCCGGGTGCAGAATTGCTCAAATTGCGGGTTGGTATCAACAGCGGGGCAGTTTTTGCCGGATATATCGGCTCGCGAGACGAATACACCGTGCTGGGAGACACCGTCAATGTGGCCGCGCGCCTGGAGCAAATCGCCGCGCCAGGGACAGTTGTTATCGGCGAGAACACGTTTCGGATGGTGCGCTCCAGTTTCCGGGTCCGGCGACTGGAACCGACCCTGATTAAGGGAAAAGCCGAAATGGTGCAACCTTACACCATCGAAGGCTATCTGAACGGGGCCGGGCGTCCCCGCTACCAGAGCGCGGAGAGTCTGGTCACAAACATGGTTGCGCGCGAGGTCGAACTCAAACGCCTGGACAAATTGTTCAAGCACACCGTCGAGACCCGCCATCCGCAAATGGCCTTGATTCACGGCGAAGTCGGCATTGGCAAATCGCGCTTGATGCTCGAATTTAACAACCACCTGCAGGAAAATGTTGAAAACGTGCATATCTTCTCGACCCGCGCGCTGGCGCAAACCTCGCGCATTCCGTATTACCTTTGGCGGGTGATGCTCCGCAATCATTTTGGGATGCAGGACGACGACAAGGTGGACGATACCGCCCAGAAATGGCAAAGCGGACTGGGCAACTTATGGCAAAATGAGCCGGACAGCGCAAAAAGCGAGGCTACGCTCATCCTGGGCGAAATCATTGGCGTCTCAGCCGAAAACATCCCCGAATCGAATGAAAAACAGCACCGAATTTTCTTCCTGATAGCAGACATGCTCTACCGCATCGGGCAAAAGAATCCGCTGGTGCTATTTGTGGACGACCTGCAATGGGCCGACCGCGAGAGTTTGCAATTGCTCTCATTTTTACTCAGCCTGAACGAGCCAAAAATGGCGCTCATGGTCGTCGGGGCGGCGCGACCGGAATTGTTGAAGTCCCAACCGCAGTGGCATAATCTGGCACGCTCCATCCAACTGGAGCCAATCGCTTTCGACGCCGAGCTGGTTTCGCTGGCCTATCCTGATTTGCAGGGATTGCCCAACGAGGCACTGGAAGCCATTGCCGGCAAAGCCGAGGGAAATCCGTATTTCATGGAAGAAATCGTCAAGAGTCTGGTTAAATCCGGCGCGCTACAAAACGTGGTCTCAGCCGAGCAAATCCAGAAAGAATTGATAGCCAAAATTCCCGAATCGCTCAGTGCCACCCTGCAAGCCCGCCTGGACAATTTGACACGCGAGGCGCGCGCGGTCATCATGATGGCCTCAGTGGTCGGGCGCATTTTTTGGGTCGGCAGCGTCATTGCCCAGACCAAATCCGGTGCGTTGCCGGGCGGTCTCCCCATCCACAATGCGCCGCAGGCGGTTATTGAACGATTTATCCAAGACGGTTTGCGCCAATTGGTGCGGGCTGAACTGGCTTTCCCACGCGAGAACTCACAGTTTTCGGAAGAGCAGGAATACATCTTCAAGAACGCTTTCCTGCGCGATGTCGCTTACAGTTTGATTCCCAATCGCAACAGGGCGGAACTACATCAGATTGTGGCCGACTGGCTCGATCAGCACACCGACCGGGCTTATAAGGGCATGGCTGAAGTGCATAAAAAGAGCGCGGAATACTCGCGCAAACTTTCCACGGGCAACCTGCCACCCATTCAGGCAGCCGAGGGTCAGCAACTTGCCTCCTGATTTTCGGTTCTCCAATATTTGCCGCAAACGCGCACGCTCACACCCTAAAATGCGGGGACTCACCACGGAATTCCCAAAGAGCCTGATTTTCTGACCAGGGCGGGTATAATTAGCCGCATGAAAGACAACCTGTACCCAATCATTGCCGAACTCATCAAGCGCGGAGAATCGGCGGCGCTATGTACCGTCGTTTACTCGAAAGGCTCGACCCCGCGGCGGGCCGGGAGCAAGATGCTGGTTTTTGAAGATGGGACTTTTACCGGAACCATCGGGGGGGGCGAAATGGAGCATCGTGTTCTGGATGAAGCCATGATTGTCATCCACGAGGCCAAGCCGACCCTGCTCAAATACAGCATGACCGACCCCAAACGCGGCGACCCTGGCGTGTGCGGCGGACAAGTGGAGATTTACGTGGAACCGATTCTTCCCCCTGAGCAAGTTGTTGTCATTGGCGGCGGACACGTCGGCAAGGCGGTGGCGCACCTGGCAAAGTGGCTCGGCTACCGGGTTATCGTCAGTGACGACCGCGTCGAATTCTGCACCCCGGAAATGAACCCGGACGCCGACGAATTTCAGCCCGTTCCGATGGAAGACTTGCCCAAGCACATGAACATCAACCGTCAGACCTACCTGGTGCTGACCACGCGCGGCTCAACGGTCGATGTCGCCGGGCTTCCGGCCCTGTTGGAAACGAAAGCCGCTTACATCGGGCTGATTGGTTCGAAACGCCGTTGGGCTGCCACCGTCAAGGGGTTGAAGGAAAAAGGTGTCAGCGAAGAAACCATCCAGCGCGTGCACTCACCGATGGGCCTGGAACTGAACGCCGAGACGCCGGAAGAAATTGCAGTCAGCATCATGGCAGAAATCATCATGCTGGCCAGCGGCGGCGACGGAAAACCCATGCGGACGGCCTGAAAAGGCAACCTGTTTCAGGCTTTTCCGTATATGTGCTTGAATAAACTGATTTGTTAGGCTACAATAAAAATCATCAACTGATTTGACTTATTCAAAGGAGTGAAGCATGGCGCGTATCTTTGATGTTATTGAAAACCGCAATGAAATGGTGGATGAAATTGTGCGTCGGTTCCCCGATGACACCAGCATTGGCGATTATCGCATTGGTTCCCAAGTCATTGTCCGCGATGGGCAGACGGCGGTCTTCTTCCGTAACGGCCTGGCACTGGATGTCTTTGGCCCCGGGATGCACACCATCGCTACCGGCAACATCCCCGGCGTTATCAACCTGATTGGCAAGGCTTTTAACGACCGCACCCCCTTCCCGGCGGAAGTGTATTTTGTTTCGATGAAAGAGTTCGCCAATAAAAAATGGGGAACGCCGCAGCCCATTATTGTCCGCAACCCCGGCATGGGGTTGGGTGTGGCCCTGCTGCAAGGCTTCGGGACGTATTCCTTCCAGGTCAGCGACCCGCAATTATTCATCACAAACATTGTCGGCAAGCAGGCCATTTTCCGCACATCCGATATCGAAACCCGTATGCGCACCGTGCTGCTGTCCAAGTTCCAGGACCTTCTGGGCGAAACTGCCGCCAAGCGCAGCGTACCTGAAATCATTGGCCTGACCGAGGAACTCGGTGCAGGCGTGCGTGCCAAAGCACAGGACGATTTCACTGCCCTCGGCCTGACACTTAAAACTTTCTACATCGGCAACCTGAAGCCTTCCGACAAATCAGCCCAGGAACTGCGCGATATGGGCATGCTCGACATGGCAACCTACACCCAACTGCAGGCCGCAGACGCGATGCGCGATGCCGCCAACAACGAGGGCGGCGGCGCTGGATTGACCGCCGGTATCGGTGCTGGAATGGGTATTGGCAACATCATGGGTCAGGCCCTGCAAGGCGGCTATCAACAGCCGGGCCAACCCCAGCAATCCGTGGTGACCGGAGCGGCAGCAGCCAGCGCCTCACCTGACGTGATGACTCCCGCCGAAGCTGCCGCCATCCTGCGCGTCTCGGAAGAAGATGTCGTCGCTGCCATCGAAGCCGGCGACCTGAAAGCCCGCAAACTGGGCAGCGCCTACCGCATCAGCAAATCCGCACTGGATGAGTTCCTGGCAAGTTAAAAACGACAAAACGAATCAAAAGAAAAAACCCTTCGTAAAAAACGAAGGGTTTTTTCTTTTGATTCGTCACCTGGCACGCGCGCCCATCAGCAAATGGGGCTGGCACAAAGCGCGGAAAACGGTTTACGCTCGTTCGAGGGCCGCTTCTGCAGGGTTGGACGGGTCGTAGTAGACGGTCACAACCGCCCCGGCAGGATACCTGTCAACAGTCTCGTAAGCGTCGCGAGAGCTGGCAGAGCGTATGAACCGGTCACCAGCCTGGATTTGGACGCTTTGATATGCCTGCCCATTGATTTCGTACTCGTAAAGCACATACGCCGAGACGCTGGTGACTTCGCCGCCTGAAACCTCGACCCGCGATTTCAAGACCCGCCCCTGGGTGCTGCGCCAGGACAGGCTGGCCTGCTTCAAGGCGTCGCGCTGGTTCTTGCGCTTGACGATGAACCAGACTACCGCGCCAATCGGGACCACCGTACACAGCATGGACACGCAGATGCTGGCAATGACAATCAGCACCGTTAGAATCATGCCGCCGCCAAACAATAATTCAGGGTCCATCGTTACCTCCTTTTTGCAGGTCAACCGGGAATAAGACAAATACCGTCCTGATTATATGCAAAATTGGACAAAGATACAAATTTTCTTTGCATCCTCCGCGCCCTCGGCATGACCAGTGCCGTAGTTATCATTTGTTTTTGCATTTAACACCGTCTGCAAGGTAATGTGGGTGTTTAATGCGGCAATAGCAATCTTTTTGTGACTGCCACATTAAACAAAAAGCGCCGCCGCAGTAAAACGGGCGGTGCTTTTTGTTTTTGCTGCGATTTAACGCACCTTGAACATCTGGGTCAGTTTCATCGCCAGGTTCAGGTCGCCAGCCAGTTTGAGTTTGCCTTCCATGAAGGCTTTCATGCCGTCCAGTTCGCCGGTGAAAATCTTGATGTAATCACCTGAATCAGCGGTCAGGGTCATCTTGGGGGAGGCATGCACGCCCTTCTCGACGGTGACAGCGTCATCCTTAATCGCAGCGTACCAGTCCCCGGCTTCTTCGCCGGTAAATTTGAACTGGATGACCGCATCCAGGCCGGGGGCCTTTTCCGGCAGGAACGCGCCGGGCATTTTGGACATCAGGGATTCGATTGTGAGTGTCATTCTTTTGTCTCCTTATGGTTGGTTAATCGGTACTCGATATTGGCAATTCGATATTCGATACTCGATATTCGGCAGTTGCGATTTCGAAAATTACCCAATCTCCGCAAGCTCGAATAACCAATCTCGAATATCTACTCTCTAATCTCGTCACTGCAAATTCTCAAAAACCGCCGCCGCACCCATGCCGCCGCCGATGCACATCGTCACCATGCCATAGCGGCATTTGCGGCGCTGCATTTCGTACAACAACTGCACGGTAAGTTTACCACCGGTACAGCCAAGCGGATGACCAAGCGCAATCGCGCCACCATTGGGGTTAATTTTGCTCTCGTCCAGCCCCAACTCGCGGATGACGGCCAGACTCTGGGCGGCGAAGGCCTCGTTTAGTTCGAACAGGTCAATCTCTTCCTGTTTCAAGCCCGCCAGTTTCAGCGCCTTGGGGATGGCGGCAATCGGGCCGATGCCCATTAAATCAGCCGGGACACCGCCGGTGGCGAATGCCACGAAGCGGGCCAGCGGCTTCAACCCCAGTCCCGACGCCTTCTCCGCGGACATGACCATTACCGCCGCCGCCCCGTCCGAAGTCTGGGACGAGTTGCCAGCTGTGACGGAGCCGCCCTCCTTGAAGGCTGGCCGCAACTTGGCGAGCGCTTCGAGAGTCGTATCCGCGCGCGGGCCTTCGTCGCGGCTGACGATGAATTTCTTTGTCACGGAAGCACCGTCCAGCACCTCGACCGTTTCCACTTCGATGGGCACAATTTCCGGGTTAAAGACTCCGCCCGTCACCGCTACGACCGCCTTCTGGTGCGAGTGCAGGGCGAAAGCATCCTGGTCTTCGCGTGAAATCCCATATTTCTCAGCCACATTCTCGGCTGTCAATCCCATGTTGGTATACACGGACGGGTCTTCGGCGGCAAAATAGGCATTCGGCGCAAATTTGTTGCCGGTCATTGGCACCATCGACATCGACTCGGCTCCGCCCGCAATGGCGACTTCCAACTGCCCGGTCATAATCGCGTAGGCGACATGGGCAATCGACTGTACGCCCGACGAGCAGTAGCGGTTGATGGTCTCGCCGCTGACGGTGTGCGGCAGCCCGGCCCGTAGCGCCACCGTGCGCGCCATGTTTAGCCCTTGCTCCCCTTCGGGGAAGGCACAGCCCAAAACAACGTCCTCCACCTCGGCAGGGTCGAGTCCCGGCGTGCGGCGCAGCAATTCTTTGACCACTTCCGCGGCCATTTCGTCAGGGCGAACCGTCGCCAGCCCACCACGCTTGGCCTTTCCCACGGCCGTTCGAGCAGCTGAAACGATTACTGTATCTTTTAAGTTCATAAGTCAATCCCTTCTGAACTAGGGATTAGGAATTGCGAATTAGGAAATACACTTAATCCCTAATCCGAAATTCCTAATTTTTAGATTTTCTCAAAGTCTTTTTTGTTCCATCAATAGCAGTCACCAACAACGAAATCACCTGCGTCAAAACGCGAGAGCGACGTTCCATCAACTCCTTCGTAACTCTCCTAATCCACAATTTGCAATTCCTAATTCGCCATTCACAATTCCTAATTCCTCAACGGCTTCCCGGTCTGCAACAAATTCCACATGCGCGCCTGGGTCTTCTCCTCGCCGCATAGCGACAAGAACGCCTCGCGCTCCAGGTCAAGAATATACTGCTCGCTGACCCATTGCGGCTTGCTCAACTCGCCGCCGGTCATGACATAGGCCAGTTTGCCGGCAATCACCTTCTCATACTCGGTGATGTATTTGCCCTCGCCCATCATGTGGATTCCGACCCGCAGCGCGGCCAGGGCGTCGCGTCCCGCCGCATAAATCTGCTCCGGCGCGGGCGGACGGTATCCGCTGGCAGAGAGATGCAGCACTTCGCGCTTGGCTTCGGTCAGCAGGTGCCCGCGGTTCAGGATAATTCGGTCAGATGCGGTCAGGAACCCGGCCTGGCGGGCCTCCTCGGCGCTGGTAGCCACCTTGGCCAGCCCAATCTGCTCGAACACGCGTTGGAGATACGGAAAAGCATCGGCATTCTGGGTGCGCATCGGCGGGTTGACCACGCGTCGCAGCATTTCCTTCGTCCCAGCCCCCGCCGGGATAACACCCGCGCCCAGCTCGACCAGCCCGATATACAATTCGCCTGCCGCAACCACCCGTGAGCCGTGCATGGTCACTTCCGCGCCACCGCCCAGGGCCAGCCCGGCAGGAGCCACCACCACCGGTTTGGTGAAGTAGCGCATACGCATATTCAGGTTTTGCAACTTACGAATCGCACCATCCAGCACCTCCCACATGCCCTGCTGGCCCGCCACAACCACCATGAACAGGTTCGCGCCAGCGCTGAAGTTATCAGCCTCCGAGCCAATCACCAGCCCATCGAACTCCGTCTCAGCCCTATCGAGCGCCAGCGTCGCAATCTCGAAAATATCGTCGTCGAGCGCGTTCATCTTGGTGTGGAACTCGACCAGCCCGACGCCGTCACCGATGTCATACAACGTCGCCCCGGCGTTCTCGGCCACCATTGTCGAGCCGGAAATCGTCACAAATCCGGCCAGCCTTGCCAGCGGCACATATTTCTTCTGCGCCACATCATACACGCCGACTTTGGCCTTACCTTCATATTGGTAAAAAGTGGACGTTCCCCCGGCGAGCATCTCGGATACCCATTCCGGAGCTGGGAACCCGGCTTCAGCCATTTTCTGCACGGAACCTTCCACCCCAAGCCTGTCCCAGGTTTCGAAAGGCCCAGCCTCATGCCCGAACCCCCAGCGGACGGCGTCGTCGACCGGCTTGGGCGTATCGGCCACTTCAGGGATGATGGCGGCCGCGTACTGGAATCCCTGCCAGGTGAGGGCCTGGACGAGTTTGGCGGCTTTGTCGTCGGCTGCCAGCAGAACCGTCAGCCGCTCGGCCAGGTCTTCGATGTCTTTGGCCTGTTTAACGGAATCAAACCTGGGCTTGGTCGGCGCTTCATGCTCCAGCGTGGCCAGGTTCAGAGACCAGAATTCCTTCTTACCGTCCTCCCCCTTCACTTGTTTGTAGAATCCAACCTTGCTCTTATTGCCCAGCCAGCCGCGCTCGAGCAGCGACTTAATCAGCGCGTTTGGTTTTTCGGCCTGCAAGTAGGGCTGAGCGTAGGTATCGTGCGGAATGGCCGGGGCCAGGTTACGCCCGACATGGTCCCAAACGTCGATACCGACCAGGTCGATCAGGCGAAAAGTGGCAGTGCGCGGACGGCCCATCAGCGGGCCGGTGATGGCATCGACTTCATCGACAGTGTAGCCGTTCTCGATGATGAAATCGAGCGCAAAAGCGCCGGTGCCAAACGCAACGCGGTTTCCGATGAAGTTGGGCGTATCTTTGCATAAAAAATACTGGCAGGTCCTGAACATCCAAATGCTGAATTTATAAAATCCTCCTACACTTACCATGATATTTACACCATGGCGGCAGATATACAAACGACTCTGTCCGGCAATGATGATACCGTCTGTCTGTATACGGAAAACAAAGCCATCATTGCCGCATCAGTTTTGG